>NZ_JBFAPC010000033.1:0-42021 GCF_040675535.1 Patulibacter sp. NPDC049589
CCGTCCAGCGCCGCCGGCTCGCCCCCGACGAGGGGCCGACGGCCGTCCGCCGCGCGCAGATCGTCGGCGAGCTCGGGGCCGAGCGCCGCACTGCCGAGCGCCTGACCCGCGAGCGCGCCGAGCGGGACGCCCGCGTCGCGACGCTGCAAGAGACCCTGGAGTCCGACCTGCGCGTCGAGCCCGTCGGCCAGCGGATGACGGACCTGCTGCTCGAGGCCCTGCGGGTCGTGCGGGAGCGCGCCGCGGTGCTCGAGCAGGCCGTCCAGGACGACCGGGCCGCGGGCGACGACGTCGCCGGCCGGCTGCGCTCCTGCGCCCAGCGCGAGGCCGACCTGGCGACCCGGATGCGCCGCACCGGCGAGCGCCTGACCACCGGCGAGGTCGCCTTCCAACGCGCCCGCGACCAGGAGGCCGAGATCCTCGTCGAGCTGCAGGCGCTGGCCGAGCGCCTGGGCCTGCCGCCGGAGCCCGCCGAGGAGGCGCTGGACGAGGAGACCGCCCAGACGCTGCGCGACCGGATCGCCCGCCTCCAGAAGCGCCGCGAGACGCTCGGCCCGGTCAACCCGCTCGCGACGGCCGCGTACGAGGAGGCCCGCGAGCACGTCGAGACGATCGAGGCGCAGCGCGGCGACCTGGAGACGGCGCTGCGCGAGCTGCGCGCGTTCGTCCGCGACACCGACCGCCAGATCCGCGAGACGTTCGAGCAGACGTTCACGGCCTGCGCGAAGAACTTCGAGGAGCTCTCCCAGCACGTCTTCCCCGGCGGCCGGGGCCGGCTGCGACTCGTCCGCGAGACGCCCGAGGACGAGACGTCCGACGCCGACGGCGAGCCCACCGGCGACGGCGCCCGCGACCTCGACGACGCCGACCAGGCCGACGCGGACCGCGACGAGGACCTCGGCGTCGAGATCGAGATCACCCCCGCCGGCAAGTCGATGAAGCGCCTGACGCTGATGTCCGGCGGCGAGAAGACGATGACCGCGATCGCGTTCCTCTTCTCGGTCTTCCTCGCCAAGCCGAGCCCGTTCTACGTGCTCGACGAGGTCGAGGCCGCGCTCGACGACCTCAACATCGACCGCTTCCTCCAGCTCCTGCGCCGCTACCGCGACCGCGCGCAGTTCATCGTCGTCACGCACCAGAAGCGCACGATGGACGTCGCCGACGCGCTCTACGGCGTGTCGATGGGCGGCGACGGCGTGTCGAAGGTCGTCTCGCGCCGCCTGGACCAGCAGGGCGTCGGCCCCGCCGAGCAGCTGCCGGGGCTCGCCGACCGCAACACCGCCGCGGGCTGAGCGCCGCGCGACCGGCTCGCGGGTGGACGCGGGCCGTCCGGCCGACGCGTCGGCCGCGCGACCCGTCGGACCGGTGTCGGTGGCGCGGCGCCACGACCCGGTGGAGCTTGCGGACCCCGGTATCGTCGGAGGGGATGGCGCGCGAGTGGACCGACCTCTTCGTCCTGGACGAGACCCGCGCGGCGGCGCTCCCGGCGCCGGAGCCGGAGAAGCGCGGGCGCTTCTTCAAGCGCCTACGCGAGAACATGAAGAAGACGCGCGACGCCCTCGGCGCCGAGCTGACGCAGACGCTCTTCGACAGCCTCGACGAGGAGACCTGGGAGCGCCTCGAGGAGGCGCTGATCATGGCCGACTGCGGCGCGAAGGCGACCGCGGCGATCGTCGGGCGGCTGGAGCAGGAGGCCACCACCGGAGGCGTCACCGACCCGCAGGCGCTGCAGAACCGCCTCGCCGAGCTCCTCGCCGAGGCCGCGCGCCCGAAGGAGGACGCCCGGATCGACCTGCGCGAGGGGCCGACCGTGATCATGGTCTGCGGCATCAACGGCACGGGCAAGACGACGTCGATCGGCAAGCTCGCCAACACGCTGACCAAGGAGCTGGGCCAGAAGGTCGTCCTCGGTGCTGCCGACACGTTCCGCGCCGCGGCGGTCGAGCAGCTGCAGATCTGGGGCGAGCGCGCCGGGGTCGAGGTCGTCACCGGCAAGCAGGGCACCGATCCCGCGTCCGTCGCCTACGAGGCCGTCCGCCGCGGCCGCGAGTCCGGCGCCGACGTCGTCATCGTCGACACCGCCGGCCGCCTGCACACCCAGCTGCCGCTGATGGAGGAGCTCTCGAAGGTCCGCCGCGTCGTCGAGAAGCTGATGCCGGGCGCCCCGCACGAGATCCTCCTGACCGTCGACGCCACCACGGGCCAGAACGGCCTGCGCCAGGCCGCGGAGTTCTCGAAGGTCGCGCCGGTCTCCGGGATCGTCCTGACGAAGCTCGACGGTAGCGCCAAGGGCGGCATCGCGATCGCGATCGCCCAGGACCTCGGCATCCCGGTCAAGCTCATCGGGATCGGCGAGGCCCTCGAGGACCTCCGCCCGTTCGACCCGGACGACTTCGCCCAGGCGCTCGTGAAGCCCGACGAGGTCGCGGCCTGAGCCGACGGGCCGCGGCGCGGATCGCCCGTCCCGCCGGGCCGCCGCGCCGTGCGTCGTACGGTGGCCGCATGACCAGCACCGGTTCCCTGACTCCGCGAGCCCTCGGCCCCGACCAGGTCCCGGTCGGCCCGGTCGGGCTCGGCTGCATGGGGATGTCCTGGGCCTACGGCACCGAGGGCGACGAGCCCCGGTCCCACGCGACCATCCACCGTGCGATCGCGGCCTACGCCGACCTCGGCGTCCCGCCGCTGATCGACACCGCCGACGTCTACGGCCCGTTCGTCAACGAGGAGCTCGTCGGCCGCGCACTGGCCGGGCGCCGCGACGAGGTGCTGCTCGCGACGAAGGTCGGCCTCGTCTCGGAGGCCCCGGCCCCGGGAGAGCCGCCGCGCCTGCGCCGCGACGCCCGCCCCGAGCGGATCCGCGGCGCCGTCGAGGACTCCCTCCGCCGCCTGGGCGTCGACCACGTCGACCTCTACCAGTTGCACCGCGTCGACCCCGACGTCCCGATCGAGGAGAGCTGGGGCGCGATGGCGGGGCTCGTGGCCGCGGGCCTCGTCCGCGCGATCGGGCTGTCGGCCGTGACCGTGGAGGAGGCGCAGCGGGCCCACGCCGTCCACCCGGTCGCCTCGATCCAGTCCGAGCTGTCCCTCTGGACGCGCGACCCGATCGAGAACGGCACGCTCGCCTGGGCCGCCGAGCACGGCGCGTCGTTCCTGCCGTTCTCGCCGCTGGGCCGCGGCGTCCTGACCGGGGCGATCGACCCGACGACGCTCGGCTCGGGCGACTTCCGCTCCACCCTCGGGCGCTTCCGCGGCGACGCCTGGGAGCAGAACCGCAGCACGATCGACGTCGTCGCCGAGCAGGCCGCGCGCCTCGGGGCCACCAACGCCCAGGTCGCGCTCGCCTGGGTCCTGGCCCAGGGCCCGCACGTCGTGCCGATCCCGGGCACCACCAAGCCGGAGCGGCTGGAGGAGAACGTCGGCGCCGCGGCGCTGGTCCTCGACGACGAGGCGACGGCCGCGCTGGCCGCCACGACCGCCGCGGTGGGGGCGAACACCGGGGCCTGATGCCGCGCGGGGCGGTGGGCCGGGGAGGCGCGACGGAGGACGTCCGCTGGGCGCCGTGCCGCTCGCCGAGTAGGATCACGCCATGGACGCGTGGGTCCCCTGGCTCCTCATCGCCGTCGTCCTCGGGGTCGGCGAGGTGCTCACCCTCTCGCTCTTCCTCGGGCCGTTCGCGATCGGCGGCGGCGCGGCCACGCTGGCGTCGCTGGCGGGCGCCGACACCGGGCCCCAGATCGCGATCTTCGCGCTCGTCACGGCCCTGATGTTCGGCTTCGTCCGCCCGATCGCCAAGCGGCACCTGCGCCAGCCGCACGCCACCAAGACCGGCACCGCGGCGCTCGTCGGGCGCACCGCGCTGGTCGTCCGGGCGATCGAGGGTCCCGAGCTGCTCGGTCAGGTCCGCCTCGACGGCGAGATCTGGACGGCGCGGGCCGAGGGCCACGAGCCCGTCGCCGTCGGGCAGACCGTCACGGTGCTCGAGATCCGCGGCGCCACGGCGGTCGTCGCCGACTGACGGACGGCGGTCGTCCGCGTCCCGCCGGAACTCCGGCCCGCCCACCGGACTGGCGCACCGCCACTCGCGGGGGCCGCGTCCGACGCGCCGGTGCCGCCCCGCTCGGTGCCGTCCCCGAGCCGATTGTGCGGCGGGCCCCCGGCTTTGTAGGCTCCCCCGCAGGTCGGGCGTTCGTCCAGGCCGCCGAGCCGTCCCCCCCCGGAGGTCCCCGTGGTCATCCTGATCGTTCTTGCCGTCCTGCTGTTCTTCGCGCTGCTCGTCGCGGCGAAGACGGTGCGGATCATCCCGCAGGCGCGGGCCGGGATCGTCGAGCGGCTCGGCCGCTACCAGCGCACGCTGGAGCCGGGCCTGCGGATCACGGTGCCGTTCATCGACCGCCTGCTGCCGCTGCTGGACCTGCGCGAGCAGGTCGTGAGCTTCCCGCCGAACTCGGTCATCACCGAGGACAACGTCTCGGTCTCGATCGACACGGTCCTCTACTTCCAGATCACCGACCCCAAGGGCGCGACCTACGAGGTCGCCAACCCGCTCCAGGCGATCGAGCAGCTGACGGCGACCACGCTGCGCAACGTCATCGGCGGCCTGACCCTCGAGCAGGCGCTGACCTCCCGTGACGAGATCAACGGCCAGCTGCGCACGGTGCTGGACGAGGCGACCGGCAAGTGGGGCATCCGCGTCGGCCGCGTCGAGCTCAAGGCGATCGACCCGCCGTCGACGATCCTCGACGCCATGGAGAAGCAGATGCGGGCCGAGCGCGACCGCCGCGCCGCGATCCTCACCGCCGAGGGCTCCAAGCAGAGTCAGATCCTGACCGCCCAGGGCGAGAAGGAGTCCGCGGTCCTGAAGGCCGAGGGCGCGAAGACCGCCGCCGTCCTCCGGGCCGAGGGCGAGGCCAAGGCGATCGGCACCGTCTTCGACGCCATCCACGCCGGGCGCCCCGACAAGGAGCTCCTGAGCTACCAGTACCTGCAGATGCTGCCGGAGCTCGCCAAGGGCCAGGCCAACAAGCTGTTCATCATCCCGTCCGAGTTCACGCAGGCGCTGTCGGGCCTGGGCAGTGTCGTCGACGGGCTGCGCGACCAGGCCGCCGCGGCTCCCGACGGCCCCGCGCCGACCGGCGGCCGCCCCGCGGACCCGGCGCGTGCCGTCGACCCCCCGCGCCCGATCGATCCGCCCCGCCCGGCGGACCCGACCCGGCCCGCGTAGGGACCGACCCCGGCCGCCGGCGACCCCGCCGGCGGCCGGACCACCGTCGTGCGCTGGATCGAGCTGGAGATCGTCGTCCCGGCGCCGCCGGAGGAGGCGTTCCCCTGGGTCGTCGAGCCCGGGCTGCTGAAGGAGTGGCTGCCGCAGCTGCAGGAGCTCCGGCCCCGCGGGTTCCTGCATCACCGGCCGGTGATGCGCCACGGCGGCCTGCGGCTCGGCCTCGACGTCCGCGTCGCCCGGGTCGTCGTCCCCGAGGTCATCGAGCTCGACGTCATCTGGCGCGGGGTCGTCGGCCGCTCCGTTCTCGAGGTCGCGCCGCACGACGACGGCTCGACGGTCACCTGGCGCGTCGGCCTGACGCTCCCGCCGTCGCTGCGGCTGGCCGGACCGGGGATCGCCCGCGAGCTCCGGCGCGTCGTGCGTCGCGACCTCGAGCTGCTCGCCGAGCGCCTGGGGGAGCCCCATCCCGACGTCGCGGAGCACCCCGACGACGAGCTCGACGACGACGTCCTCGGGCCGGGCGAGGAGCCGTCCGGTCCCGCCGGGCCCACGACCGCCCTGCCGGAGCAGCGATCCGGCTGAGCCGCGGGGCCCCGGCCGTGCGAGACTGGGGGAGCCGTGTTCGACGCCCTCTCCGAGAAACTCCAGGCGACCCTCGACGACGTCCGGGGGCGCGGCTCGCTGACCGAGTCCGACGTCAACGTCGCGATGCGGGAGATCCGCCTCGCCCTCCTCGAGGCCGACGTCAACTTCAAGGTCGTCAAGTCCTTCACCGCCACGGTCAAGGAGCGCTGCCTCGGCGCCGACATCCTCGGCAAGCTCAACGCCGGGCAGCAGGTCGTCAAGATCGTCCACGAGGAGCTCGTCGACCTGATGGGCGGCCAGTCGGAGGGCCTGACGTTCGCGTCGAGTCCCCCGACCGTGATCCTCATGTCCGGCCTGCAGGGCTCGGGCAAGACGACCGCCGTCGCGAAGCTCGCGCGCTGGCTGAAGGAGGAGAAGGGCTCCTCCGTCGCCGTCGCCGCCTGTGACGTCCAGCGCCCGGCCGCCGTCGAGCAGCTGCGCCTCGTCGGCGCGCAGGCCGGGGCGACGGTCTACGACCGCGGCACCGAGCTGCCGGCCGTCGAGGTCGCCCGCTGGGCGCTCGACCAGGCCAAGCAGGACGGCAAGGACGTCCTGATCGTCGACACCGCCGGCCGCCTGCACGTCGACCAGGACCTGATGGACGAGCTCGTCCAGATCCGCGACGCGGTCCGGCCCGACACCGTCCTCCTGACCGTCGACGCGATGACCGGCCAGGACGCCGTCAACGTCGCCGAGCAGTTCGCCGCCGCCGCCGGCTTCGACGGCGTCGTGATGTCCAAGCTCGACGGCGACGCCCGCGGCGGCGCCGCGCTGTCGGTCAAGGCCGTCACCGGCAAGCCGATCCTCTTCGCGTCCACCGGCGAGAAGCTCCCCGACTTCCAGGCGTTCCATCCGGACCGCATGGCCCAGCGGATCCTCGGCATGGGCGACGTGCTGTCGCTCATCGAGTCCGCCGAGAAGCAGTTCGACGAGGGCGACGCCAAGGACCTCGAGCGCAAGCTCCGCCGCAACGAGTTCACGCTCGAGGACTTCCTCAAGCAGATGAAGATGATCCGCCGGATGGGTCCCTTGTCGAAGGTCCTCGGCATGCTGCCGGGCGTCGGCTCGCAGCTGAAGGACGCCCAGATCGACGACCGCGAGATGGACCGCGTCGAGGCGATCATCCTGTCGATGACCAAGCAGGAGCGCCGCCAGCCCGAGCTCATCAAGGGCGGCCGCCGCCTGCGCATCGCCAAGGGCTCCGGCACCTCGGTCCAGCAGGTCAATCAGCTGGTGAAGAACTTCCAGCAGATGCGCAAGATGATGAAGCAGATGTCCAAGGGCGGCATGAAGGGCCTCGAGGGGATGATGGGCGGCCAGATGCCCGGCGGTCTCCCCGGCGGCGCGGGCCAGGCCGGCCAGGGCGCCCCGGTCGGCGTGCGCGGCGGCAGCCGCGCGGCGCGGCGCCGCAAGCGCTGACCGGGAAGGGGTGCGGGGCCCCGGCCCGTGCCTCTCGGGTCCGGGAGCGGGCCGCACTGCGACGGGGCACGGCCCATCCGCAGGGGAAGCCCGCGGTGGCGCACCGCAGGCAATTCCGGGTCGCGGTAGGCTGTCCGTCTTCCGGCTTGCGGCCTCTTGGCCCCTGCCGCTGTTTTTCCTCCTGACTTTGACTGAAGGACGTTCGTGGCTGTTCGACTGAGGCTCACCCGCGTGGGGAGCAAGAAGAACCCGGTGTGGCGCGTCGTCGCCGCTGATTCGCGCAACAAGCGCGACGGCCGGGTGATCGAGACCATCGGTCAGTACAACGCGCAGACCGAGCCGTCCACCATCCTTCTCAAGGAGGATCGGGTGCGTCACTGGCTCGACGTCGGCGCCGAGCCGTCCTCGACGGTGAAGAAGCTCCTGCGCACGCAGGGCATCGAAGTCCGCTGAGCCGGCCGTGACGGCCGCCGACCAGGATCCGACCGTGGTCGCCGAGCTGCTCGGCGACCTCACGCGAGCGATCGTGGACGAGCCCGAGGCCGTCACCGTCACGCCGGAGCAGAACGCCGAGGACGGCTCCGTCGTCCTCGAGCTGCGCGTGGACGACGGCGACTACGGCAAGGTCATCGGCCGTGGCGGTCGCACCGCCTACGCGCTGCGGACCGTCGTGAAGGTCGCCGCCGCGCACCGCGAGCAGCGCGTCCTCGTCGACATCGTCGACGACTGACGTGGCGACCGACCCGCAGTCCGGACCGGACGCCTCGGGCGCTCCGGCCGGCTCCGACGCGCCCGTCCCGGGGCTCGACGCCGTCCCGATGTACGCCCTCGGGCGCATCGGCAAGGCCCACAGCCTCGACGGCTCGTTCGGCGTCACGAAGCCCAAGGGCGAGCACCTCGTCCAGGGCGCCATCGTGGTCGTCGCCGGCGTGGAGCGCGAGATCGTCCGCCGCAGCGGCACGGACGCCAAGCCGATCCTGCGCCTGCAGGGCATCGACGGCATCGACGCCGTCGAGGCGATGCGCGGCACCGACCTCTTCATCCCGCGCGCCTCGCTGCCGGAGCTCGACGACGAGGAGTACTGGCCCGACGACCTCGTCGGCCTCCCCGTCCGCGCCACCACGGGCGAGCCCGTCGGCACGCTCGCCGAGGTCCTGACGATGCCGTCCGTCGACGTGCTCCGGGTCGAGCGGGACGGCGCGGTCGACCTGCTGGTGCCGTTCCACCGCGAGGCCGTGCCGGTCTTCGACGTGGAGGGCCGGGACGTCGCGATCGACCTGGTCTTCCTCGACGAGCCCGTGCCCGGCGCGGGGGACGCCCCGGCGGGCCCCGCCGCGACGACCGACGAGGGGTGACCGGGTGCAGCTCGACGTCATGACGCTGTTCCCGGACTGGTTCGACTGGTTCCGCGAGCAGCGCCACGTGAAGAACGCGATGAAGGACGGCCACGAGGTCCGCACCTTCAACCCGCGCGACCACAGCGACATGTCCGCGCGCCAGGTCGACGACACGCCCTTCGGCGGCGGCGCCGGCATGGTCCTGCGCGTCGACGTGATGGAGAAGGCGCTGCGCGGCGTCTACGACCAGGACCCGGTCGAGCTGCGCAAGGAGCGCCGCGTCATCGCGCTGACCCCCGGCGGCCGGGTCCTCGACGACGCGTTCGTCGACGAGCTCGCGGCCGAGGAGCAGGGCATCACGCTCCTCTGCGGCCGCTACGAGGGCTTCGACGAGCGCATCGTCCAGCACTTCTGCTCCGACACGCTGTCGATCGGCCGCTACGTGCTGGCCGGCGGCGAGCTCGCGGCGATGGTCGTCTGCGACGCCGTGCTGCGCAAGCTGCCCGGCAGCCTCGGCCACGCGAACTCCGCGGTCGAGGAGAGCTTCTCGGTCGCGCTGGACGGCGACCCCGAGTACCCGCACTACACCCGGCCGGCGGAGTACCGCGGCTGGAAGGTCCCCGACGTCCTGCTCTCGGGCCACCACGCCGAGATCGAGACGTGGCGACGCGCCCGGAGTCGCGAGCGCGGCGACGGCGGCTCCCGCCTCGGTCGCTGACCGGCCCGGGGCGGACGGTCGCTCGAGGGCCGCGACGACGCGTCCTCGGGCCGTCCGGCCGGCGTTCCGGCCGCTCTGCAGCGGTTTCCGGGCCGGCAGGGGGGAGGCGCGAGGCGCCGGACCCCGGGGCTCCGCTAAGGTTCCCAATCTTGCCCGGATCACGCGCTGGTGCGTGTTTTCCGACCAGTCCGGGCCCCTCGCTGATGACCACCGTAATCGAGAAGCTCGAGCGTGAACAGCTCCGCTCGCAGCCCGACTTCCAGCCCGGCGACCGCGTTCGCGTCCACTTCCAGGTCGTCGAGGGCACGCGTCGCCGTACGCAGGTCTTCGAGGGCATCGTCATCAAGCGCCAGGGACACGGCGCTCGCGAGACGTTCACCGTGCGCAAGCAGAGCTTCGGCGTCGGTGTGGAGCGGACGTTCCCGCTGAGCTCGCCGAAGATCGAGAAGATCGACGTCGCCGCCCGCGGTGACGTCCGTCGCGCCAAGCTGTACTACCTGCGTGGCCGCGTCGGCAAGGCCGCCCGCGTCCGCGAGCGCCGCTACGTCGCGCCGGAGAAGGTCGCCGCCGCGCCCGCTCCGGTCGCCGACGAGGCTCCGGTCGCCGAGGCCCCCGAGGCCGAGGCGCCCGCCACGGAGTCCTCGGACTCCTAGCCGCACCGCTCTCCCCCCGTGAGCGACGACGCTCCCGAGCCCCGGTCCTCGACCGGGGCTCCGGCCGCGAAGGCGAAGAAGAAGAAGGGCCTCAACCCGCTCGTGGAGCTGGTGGGGCTCGTCGCCATCGCGCTGCTGCTGGCCCTCGGCATCCAGGCCTTCCTCGTGAAGCCCTACCGGATCCCGAGCGAGTCGATGGAGCCGCTCCTCGACATCGGCCAGCGCGTGCTGGTCAACCGCCTGTCGCACCACCTGGGCAGCGACCCGTCGATCGGCGACGTCGTCGTCTTCCACCCGCCCAAGGGCGCGAAGACGGACGACACCGGCCAGATCGACTCCGCGGAGTGCACCGAGGCGGACAACATCGAGAACGGCCGCCCGTGCCCGCAGAGCGTCGGCGGCGAGTGGAAGAGCGAGAACTACATCAAGCGGGTCGTCGCCGGCCCGGGCGACAAGGTCTCGGTCAAGGACGGCCACGTCATCCTGAACGGCAAGCTCCAGAAGGAGTCGTTCATCTCCGACACCTGCGACGGCGCCGGGTCGACGAACACGCCGTGCAACCTGCCGAAGACCATCACGGTCCCGACGGGGCACTACTACATGATGGGCGACAACCGGGGCGAGTCCAACGACAGCCGCTACTGGGGCCCGGTCCCGCGCGACTGGGTCATCGGTGGGGCGTTCGCGACCTACTGGCCGCCCAAGCGCATCGGCGGCATCTAGCCGCCGGTGGCTCCCGCGACGCCCGCCTCCAAGCGCCGGACCCCGTCCTCGGGGTCCGTCAGCCGCGGGCGTCGCCTGTTCGCCCACGACCGGGCCCTCGGGGTCCGCTGGGTCGTGGGCGCCGACGAGGCCGGCCGCGGCTGCCTCGCCGGGCCGCTCGTCGCCGGTGCGGTCCTCTTCGACCTGCAGCGAATCGGCCCGGCCGAGGTCCGCGCCCTCGGGGCGCTCGACGACTCGAAGGCCCACACGGCCGAGGCGCGCGAGCGCCTGTTCGGCGTCGTCCTGCGGATCGCGGAGCGGGTCGGCTCGGTGTCCCGGTGCGTCGAGGGCCTCGACGACCGCGGCCTGCACGTCACGAACCTCGAGGCGCTGTCCACCGCCGCGCGCCGCGTCGCGTGTCCCGGGGCGCTCTGCCTGACCGACGGCTTCCGGGTGCCCGACACCGGATTCGAGCAGCGCCACGTCGTCGGCGGCGACGCGAAGAGCGCCGCCATCGCGGCCGCGTCGATCGTCGCGAAGGTCACCCGCGACCGCTTCATGCACCGCGCGGCGGAGCGCCTGCCGTCCTGGGGCTTCGACCAGCACATGGGCTACGGCACGCTGGCCCACCAGGACGCGATCCGGGCCCACGGCCTGTCGGAGCTGCACCGCCGGTCCTTCCGCGCGGCGGCGTACGAGGGCCTGCTGTAGGCGGGGGACACGGCGCCGTCCGGGGCCGGTCGGCCGCGGGTGGTCGGGCGTCGGTCGGGCTCCGGTGGTCGATCGTCGGTCGTTGGTCGTCGGTCGGACGCCGGTGGTCGGTGGTCGGTCGTTGGTCGTCGGTCGTCGGTCGGGCATCGGCCGTCGGTCGGGCATCGGTCGCCGGTCGGGCGCCGGACGGGGCGCGGCTCAGAACGCCGCCTCGATGTGGTCGAGCCGGACGAGCCGGCCCGCCTCGTCGACGAGCACCCCGATGGCGTCGAAGCGCACGTCGCGGCCCGTCGGGCGGTCGGTGGTCTCCGACAGCCACGCCGCGGCGAGCCGCCGGACCTGCCGCCGCTTGCGTTCGTGCAGCGACGCCCAGGGGGCCGCCCGCCCGCGCGCCAGCCGCGCCTTGACCTCGCAGAAGACGATCGTCCGGCCGTCGTGCACGACGAGATCGATCTCGCCCCAGCGGGTGCGGGCCCGGGCCTCCAGCACGTCGAAGCCCAGCCGCTCGAGGTGCTCGCGGGCGTAGCGCTCCCCGATGCGGCCCACGGCCGGCCGGTGGTCGGGGCCGCGGGACGGGCCGGTGGGGGAGGACGACGGATCGGGCACGGTTCCGACGCTAGGTGGCGGGGCGTCACGGATCAGGAGCCCGGGAGCACCGTCCGGGGCACGACTCCGTGCCGGTCCTGCGCGCCCGGGGTGCGGCGCGGAGTCGCCGCCGTCCCGGTGCCGTTCCGGCACGATCGGGCCCTGGAACGGGCGCGACCCCCCGGCCTAGCGTGGCGCCCATGTTGGCCCGTGTGCACACGTTCTCGATCGACGGTCTCGAGCCGCGTCCGGTGGTCGTCGAGGTCGACGTCCGCCCGGGGCTGCCGTCGTTCACGATCGTCGGCCTGGGGGACCTGGCCGTCCGCGAGTCCCGCGAGCGCGTCCGCGCGGCCCTCGGCAACCAGGGGTTCGAGCTGCCCCAGCGCCGGATCACGGTCAACCTGGCGCCGGCGAGCCTGCCGAAGGGCGGCCCGGGCTTCGACCTGGCGATCGCCGTCGGCCTGCTCGCCGCGTCCGGGCAGGCCCCGGGCGTCGACCTGGGAGCCGTGGCGGTGGTCGGCGAGCTCTCGCTCGGCGGGATCGTGCGCCCCGGCCGCGGCGCGCTCGTGGTGGCGGAGGGCGCGCGGGCGTCGGGGCTGCGCGCGATCGTCCTTCCCCGCGAGCAGCTCGACGAGGCGGGACTCGTCCCGGACGTCGCCGTCCGCGCCGTCGGGACGCTGCGCGAGGCCGTCGGGGCCCTCGCCCAGCCCGGCCGCGACGACCGCCGTCCGACGGATGCCCCGCCGCCCGCTCCGTCGGGTCCGGACCTGGCCGACGTCCGCGGGCAGGCGCTCGCGCGGCGCGGACTCGAGGTGGCGGCCGCGGGCGGCCACAGCCTGTTGCTCGTCGGGCCTCCGGGGACGGGGAAGACGATGCTCGCCCGGCGCCTCCCCGGCCTGCTGCCCCCGATGCGGGCGAGCGAGGCGCTCGAGGTCACGCGGATCCACAGCGTCTGCGGGTTGCACGACGGCGCCGGCCTGGTCGCCGAGCGCCCGTTCCGGGCCCCGCACCACGGCACGTCCGCCGCGGGTCTCGTGGGTGGCGGATCGGTCGGCCGGCCGGGGGAGATCACCCTGGCCCACCGCGGCGTCCTCTTCCTGGACGAGCTCCCCGAGTTCCGCCGCGACGCGCTGGAGGCCCTGCGCCAGCCGCTGGAGGACGCCCGCGTGGTCCTCGTCCGCCAGGGCCGGACCCGGACGTTCCCGTCCCGGACGCTGCTCGTGGCCGCCGCGAACCCCTGCCCGTGCGGCCACCACGGCACGAACCGCTGCCGCTGCGGCCCCCAGGACCTCGACCGCTACCGGCGCAAGCTCTCCGGCCCGCTGCTGGACCGGATCGACCTGCACGTGTCCTGCCCCCGGCCGAGCGCCGAGGAGATCTCGGGCGCCCCGGCGGCCGGGACGGCAGAGGTCCGCGAGCGGGTCCAGGCGGCACGGGAGCACGGCGCCGACCGCCGCCGGAGCACCGGCCCGCGGCGGCTGGAGTCCGACCTCGCGGGCGACGCGGCAGCGCGGCTGGAGCGCGCCTACCTCGGCGGCTCGCTGTCGGCCCGCGGCCGGGCCCGCGTCCTGCGGCTGGCCCGCACGATCGCGGACCTCGGGGCGTCGGCGGCGATCACCGGCGACCACTTGGACGAGGCGCTGTTCCTGCGCATGCACGTGCGCTCGGACGACGGCGCGGTGGCGGCGTGAGGGCCTGCGCGGCCTGCGTGCGGCGGGCGCAGCTCGTCCGGGAGCTGACGCCCCGCATGGACCGCCCGGCCGCAGGGCGGGTGCCGCTGATCCTGGGGCTGGGGGACGAGGAGCTCGCAGCTGCCGTCCTCGGGCCCGGAGCGCCCCGGGCCCGGTCACTCGGCCGGTCCGACGACGACGTCCTGACGGTGGCCGACGCGGACGAGCGGGACCACGGCGTCGAGTCCGTGTGCATCCACGACGGCGGCTACCCCGAGCGCCTGCGGGGGCTGTCGGATCCGCCGGCGGTGCTCCACGTGCTCGGCGGGATCGGCCGTCTGCACGCACTCCTGGGGCCGGCCGGGGAGCGGCCGACGGTCGCGATGGTCGGTGCGCGCAGGGCCCCGGAGGACGGGCTCCGCACCGCGCGCCGCTTCGGCGAGGCCGTCGCCCGAGCCGGGATCACCGTGATCAGCGGCATGGCGTTCGGGATCGACGCGGCGTCGCACGAGGGCGCGCTGGCCGCCGGATCGCCCCGCGCGGGGTCGGCCCACCCCACCGTTCCGCGACCCGGAGGGACCCTCGCGGTCCTCGCCGGCGGACCGGAGCGACCGTCGCCGGCGAAGCTCCGCGACCTCTACCGCCGGATCGCCGCCCACGGGGTCGTCGTCAGCGAGCTGCCGCCCGGGACGACGCCGCGGCCGTGGACGTTCCCCGCCCGCAACCGGCTGATCGCGGCCCTCGGGGATGGGCTGCTCGTCATCGCGGCGGCCCGGGGGTCGGGGTCCCTGCACTCCGTCGTGCACGCTCAGGAGCTCGGCCGGCCGGTCGGGGCCGTTCCCGGGTCGATCCTGGATCCGACCTACGCGGGCGGCAACGACCTGTTGCGCGGCGACGACCTGCGACGGGACGAGGGCGACGGCCCCGGTCCCGCGCGGGTGATCGTCGATCCCGACGACGTCCGGCTGATGCTGCGCGCGGATCAGCAGCGACTCGACCTGCTGGCCGGCCGGGAGCCCCGGTCGGTGCGGGCCGAGCTGGCGGCGGCGATTCCCCCCGCGGACCCGCTCCTGGGCCTCGAGGGCCGCGCGCGACTGATCGGGGAGCGGCTGCTGGCCGGCCCGCGGACGATCGAGAGCCTGATCGCGGAGTCCGACGCCGCGACGATCCTGGCGGGGCTCGGGGCGCTGGAAGCCGACGGGCGCCTGCGACGGGGGCTCGGAGGCGAGCTGGAGCTGCTGGCCGCTCGCCTGGACGGGACCGCGGACGCTTGAGCGATCCCGGGAACACCCTCGTCCTCCCGGCGGCCGGGCGCGGTAGCCTCGCAGTGCATGGCTGTGCGCACCCCCATCTGCCTGACGATCGCCGGCTCCGACTCCGGAGGCGGTGCCGGTATCCAGGCCGACCTCAAGGCCTTCGCCGCCCAGGGCGTCCACGGGACCTGCGCGATCGCGGGCCTGACCGCCCAGAACACGGTCGGCGTCACGCGCATCGACCCCGTCGCGCCTCGGATGATCGTCGAGCAGGTGCACGCTGTCCTCACCGACATCGGGACGGACGCCGTGAAGATCGGCATGGTCGGGTCCGAGCCCAGCATCCGCGCGGTCGTCGAGGCCCTCGCCGCGCTGCCCGCGGGCGTCCCGGTCGTCATCGACCCCGTGATGGTCGCCGAGTCCGGCGCCCGGCTCCTGGAGGCCGACGCCCAGCGCGCCTTCGTCCGGGACCTCCTGCCGCTCGCCACCGTGGTCACGCCGAACCTGCCCGAGGCCCTCGTGCTGGCCGGCCGCGACGACGTGACCGACCTCGACGCGCTCACGGACGACGACGTCCTCGCCGTCGCGCGGACCATCCAGGCCGCCGGCCCGGCGAACGTCCTCGTCACCGGCGGCCACCGCGCCGCCGCCGAGGACCTCCTGCTGCTGCAGGACGGGACGGCCCTGCGGCTGCCGGGCGAGCGTCACGCCGACGGCGCCGCCCACGGGTCCGGCTGCACCCACTCCAGCACGCTCGCGGCCCGCCTCGCGGTCGGCGACGACCTGCCCCGGGCCGCCCGCGTCGCCCGCGCCGAGGCCGGCGAGTCCGTGCGCCGGGGGCTGCGCGACGTCGGCGCCGGCCCGGGCCCGGTCGACGTCCTCGACCTGCAGGCCCTGCGCGCCCGCGCCGCCGAGCGCGCGGACGCCCTCGTCGCGGCCCCGGACCGGATCGCGACCCCATGACCGTGCTGCTGGCCGTCCTGGCGTTCGTCGGCGCCGCCGTCCTGCCGCTGGCGCTCACCGCCGGCTACTGGTTCCCGATCCTGGCGGACCGGATCGGGCGGGCGGTCTCGTGGCTCCGCGCCGGGCGGGCCGGCCGCGTCGCCCGGCGCCGGGCGGAGTCCACCGCCCGGGAGCTCCTGCGCACCTGCCTCGACGAGGACAGCTGGGCGATGTACCGCGACCTCGGCTTCGTGCGCGTCTGGGGCGGCGGAGGACGCGCCCCCGCGCCGTCCGGCCGGCGCCCAGCGCCCGGCGTCGCCTACGCGTACCTCGTGTACCCCCACCGGCCGCACATGGTGTTCCTGCCGCAGACCGCGACGCTGCTGGGCGAGTGCCGGGTCCAGCTGGCCGGGCTGGATCCCGACCAGCCGCTCGTACCGACCGACGACGTGCTCGCCCACTGGATGGCGCTCACGCAGGACGAGCACGGCGTCGTCGCCTCCGCCCGCATCAGCTTCCCCGGCACCGAGCTGTCCCGCCGCACGGTCCGCCGCGACCTCTGGCGCCTGCGCGAGTGGGAGCGCGAGCGCACCGAGCGCGCGCTCGGTGTCGTGCGCCCCGGCCGTCTCGAGCGCGCCGCCCGCGGCCGCCCGGCCGGCTGAGCCCGCGCCGAACGCCCCGCCCGGCACCCCCAGGACCCCCCGGCCCGGGGGTCGGTGGCGCGCATCGTGGAGTAGCGTTCGCCGCGATGAGCAGCACTCCGGACGGCGTCGACCTCAAGCGCAACAGCCGCCAGGTCACCGAGGGCCCGCAGCGCGCGGCCGCTCGGACGTACCTGAAGGGCATCGGGTTCGACAACGAGGCGCTCGCCAAGCCGATCATCGGCGTCGCGCACGGCTGGATCGAGACGATGCCGTGCAACTTCAACCACCGGGTGCTCGCCAACAAGGTGAAGGAGGGGATCCGCGCGGCCGGCGGGACCCCGATGGAGCTCAACCACATCGCGATCTCCGACGGGATCACGATGGGCACCTCCGGCATGAAGACGTCGCTGGTCTCCCGCGAGGTCATCACCGACTCGATCGAGCTCGTCGCGCGCGGCCACCTGTTCGACGGCCTCGTCGTCATCACCGGCTGCGACAAGACGATCCCGGCCGGCGTGATGGCGCTGGCGCGGCTGAACATCCCCGGCCTGATGCTCTACGGCGGATCGATCCCGCCGGGCCACCTGCACGGTGAGCAGGTGACGATCCAGAGCGTCTTCGAGGCCGTCGGTCAGCACGCGGCGGGCACGATGACCGACGCGGAGCTCGACGAGCTCGAGAACGTCGCATCCCCGGGCGCCGGGGCGTGCGGCGGCCAGTTCACGGCCAACACGATGGCGATGGCGTTCGAGGCGATGGGCATCAGCCCCGCGGGCGCGGCGATGGTCCACGCCCAGGCGCCGAGCAAGCTCGAGGTCGCGTTCCGCACCGGCGAGCTGGCGATGGAGGTCCTGCGCCGCGACCTGCGTCCCGCGGACGTCATCACGAAGGAGTCGCTGCAGAACGCGGTCGCGGCCGTGTCGGGCTCCGGCGGCTCCACCAACGCGGTCCTGCACCTGCTCGCGGTCGCCAAGGAGATGGGCGTCGACTTCGACATCGACGACTTCGACCGGATCAGCCGCTCCACCCCGCTGCTCTGCGACCTGCTGCCCGGCGGGAGGTACAACGCGGTCGATCTCTGGCACGCCGGCGGCACGCCGGTCTTCCTCGGCCGCCTGAAGGAGGCCGGCCAGCTCCACGAGGACCTGCCGACCGTCACCGGCCCCACGATCGGCGAGCTCGCCGACCAGGGCGTCGAGCAGGAGGGCCAGCGCGTCATCCGGCCGCTGGACGACCCGCTGCGCGACTCCGGCGGCCTCGCGATCCTGCGCGGCAACCTCGCCCCGGAGGGCTGCGTCGTCAAGCTCTCCGGCCACGAGCGCCGCCGCCACGTCGGCCCCGCGCGCGTCTTCGAGCAGGAGGCCGCCGCGATGGAAGTCGTCACCAGCGGCGGCATCCGGCCCGGCGACGTCATCGTCATCCGGAACGAGGGCCCGACGGGCGGCCCGGGGATGCGCGAGATGCTCGCGGTCTCCAGCGCGCTGTCGGGGATCGGCATCAGCGGCGAGGTCGCGCTGATCACCGACGGGCGCTTCTCCGGGGCCACCCACGGCTTCTCCGTCGGCCACGTCTCGCCCGAGGCGTTCCACCGCGGCCCGATCGCGGCGATCCACGAGGGCGACGAGATCACGATCGACGTCGACGAGCGCCGCCTGTCCGTCGACCTCACCGACGAGCAGATCGCCGAGCGCTCCGCCGCCTACGAGCCGGTCGTCAGCCCCGACGCCACCGGCGTCCTGGCCAAGTACGCGAAGCTCGTCGGGACGGCCAGCGAGGGTGCCGTCACCATCGGCTGACCGTGGAGCGCACGAACGACATCCTCCCCGTCGTCGAACCGGACCGCGACCTGGACGACTGGGGCCGGTCGGCCCGGCTCTCGGGCGTGCTGGACCGCACGCTCTGGGAGGCGGCGCACAAGCTGTGGTTCCGCGTGGAGCTGCAGCAGGCGCCGCAGATCCCGTCGTCCGGCGGCGCGCTCCTGATCGTCAACGGCGGCGGCGTCGTCTCGCCCGTCGGCCCGCTCCTGGCCAAGGCCGTGCGGGAGGACCACCCGCGCCGCCGCGACCCGCGGCTCTGCGTCGACCGCGGCCTGCTGGACCAGCCCGGCCTCGCGGTCCTGCTCACCCGCGCCGGCGCCGTGGGCGCCCAGGTCGACGACCTCGTGCGGCTCCTGGGGGACGAGGGCTCGCTGCTCGTCCTGACGACGCGCACCGACCGCCTCCACGACGAGGGCGCGAAGTCGACCCTGGCCTCGCACCCCGCAGTGCTGGCCGCGGTCCGCACGGGGACCCCGGTCGTGCCGGTCGTCGCGGTGGGCGCCGACGACGCGCAGCCGGTGCTGGCCCGCGTGCCCCTGCCCGGCGGCCGGCGCCTGCCGATCACGCTCGGCTTCCCGCACCTGGGGCCGCTCGCGCTGCTCGCCTTCCTGCCCGCGAAGATCCGGCTGCGGGCGCTCGCGCCCCTGACGCCCGACACGGACGACGGCACCGGCGAGGCCGCGGAGGCCGAGCGCATCGCGCTCTCGGTCGCCCGCCGCCTGCGCCACGAGAGCGCCGACATGCTGCACGCCCGCGGATCGCGGTGGGTCGGATGACCGGCGAGGGGCTCCGCGTCCTCGTCACGGCCGGCTCCAGCCGCTTCGCGGCGCTCGTCGTGACCGCCCTGGAGCGCCGCGACGACGTGGCGACGGTGATCGCGGTCGACGACCGCGCGCCCGGTGCGCCGTTCGCCCGAGCCGAGTTCGTCCGCCTGGGCGCCGGCCTGACCCAGCTGCCGCGGATCGTGCGCGGCGCGGCGGTCGACGTCCTCGTCGACGTCCGGGCCGCCGCGGCGATCGCACCGCTCGACGAGCGCCGGATCACCGGCCACGCGGCCGTCACCGAGCGCGTGTCCGCCGCCTGCATCGAGTCCGGCAGCCCCGTCCGCCGGCTCGTGACCGTCGGCTCCGTCCACCGCCACGGGTGGGACCGCGACCTGCCGGCGTTCCTCACCGAGGAGATCGAGCCGCCCGCCAACCCCCGCGGCGGGCTGGCCCGCGCGCTGGCCGAGATCGAGCGCTCCGCCCTCGCGACCCGCGCCCGGCGGCCCGAGGTGGCCGTCACCACGGTGCGGCTCGCCGACCCGGTGGGTCCCGCCGGCAGCGGGATCCTCCAGGCCGCCGACCGGCTGCCGCTGCTCCCGACCGTCCTCGGCTTCGACCCGCCCGTGCAGGTCGTGCACGAGGAGGACGCCGCGGCGGCCGTCGCGCACGTCGTCGGCGAGCGGCTGGACGGCCCGTTCCTCGTCGCGGCCGACGGGACCCTCGCGCTGTCGGAGGCCCTGCAGATCCTGGGCCGTGCCCACGCGCCCGTCCTGCCGCCGTGGGGGACCGCGGTGATCGCGGGCGTCCTCTCGCGGGCCGGCCTCGGCGGCGCGCACGAGATCGCCGGCCAGCTCCGGCGCGGGCGCGGGATCGACAACCGGCGCCTGAAGGCGACCGGCTTCTCGTACCGCGCGACATCGCGCGAGGCCCTGCTCACGGCGTCCGGCGTCCGCCGCCGTCGCCGCGTGCTGCACCCCGGCGTCCCCGCCCCGTACGAGCCGGAGGTCGAGGCGTTCCTCCGCTACAGCCCCTCGGCCCGCACCGGCGACGGCGCGTCCTCCGCGCCGGACGAGGACGGCATCGGCGCGCTCGAGGGCGACGCGCTCCTGCTGCTCCTGCCGTCGCTGGACCCCGAGGCGCTGCGGGCGCTGCGGGCGCACGAGGAGGCCGGACCCGGCCGCCGCCGCGTGCTCGACGAGATCGACCTGCTGCTGCACCGGACCTGAGGACGCGCCGCGACGCCGTCGCGCGGTCGCGGCCGATGTGCCGGTGGCCGGCGAGCACCCCGGCGCACTGGGCACGTCCGGCGCCGGAGACCGCGTCCGTCGATCCGGGATCGACGGCGCCCGGGGATCGGGCCGGCCGGGGGAGTGCGGGCCAGCCCCGAACCCGGCCGAGATCGGCGCGGCGCGACGTCGCCGCCGCTAGGATCCCCGCGCGGCGCGCCCACGCCCGCGCCCGACGTACGGCGTGCGCCTCCGTGTCATCCGTCCGGTCGTGCAACCGATCCCCCCGTCGCGGCGTATGACCCCCCAGCCGGCTGAACGCCCTCGTGCAGCCGGAGGCGGTTCCGCCGATCCCCCGATATCATCAATGGTGCCGCCATGCGTCAACGTCCCGTCCTGATCATCACCAGCCTGCTCGCGGTGCTCCTCGTCGCCTGCGGGGGCGTGCTCGTCGCGGACGCCAGCACGCCGAAGAAGATCCCGGACGGCGTCACGATCGGTGGCGTCGACGTCGGCGGGCTGACGAAATCAGCCGCCGAGGTCAAGGCCCGGACCGAGCTGACCAACCGGCTGTCGAAGCCGATCCGCGTCGTGCACAGCGACCAGGAGTGGAACCTCACCGCCAGGCAGGCGAAGATCCAGGTCGACATCAAGGACGCCGTCGAGCAGGCCGCGCGCCTCGGGGAGGACGGCAACGCCTTCTCCCGCGTCTACGACCGGGTCACCGGCAAGCGCGTCACGAAGGACTTCTCGCCGACGAGCACGTACAACCGCCACGCGATCACGCGGCTGCTCAACCGCGTTGAGAAGGACCTCCACCGCGACCCGACGTCCGCCTCGGTGGCGCTCTCGGGCGGCGAGCTGAAGGTCACCGAGGGTCGCGTCGGCCTGAAGCTCAAGCGCGCGAAGGTCGCGCAGCTGGTCCGCACCGCGCTGCTGGACCCGTCGGCGAACCACCAGGTCTCGGCCTACACGGACAAGATCAAGCCGACCGAGACCACCGCCGCGGTCAAGAAGAAGTACGGCACCGTGCTGGTCGCCAACCGCTCGACGTTCAAGCTGACCCTCTACAAGGGCCTGAAGGTCGCCAAGACCTACGGCATCTCGGTGGGCGCCGCGGGGCACGACACACCCGCCGGCCAGTACACGATCGCCAACAAGGCGGAGAACCCGTCCTGGCACGTCCCGAACTCCGCCTGGGCCGGCAGCCTCGCCGGCACGGTGGTGCCCCCGGGCCCGTCGAACCCCATCAAGGCCCGCTGGCTCGGCATCTACGACGGCGTCGGCATCCACGGCACGTCCGACGACGCCTCGATCGGCACCAACGCCTCGCACGGCTGCCTGCGCATGCACGTGCCGGACGTCATCGATCTGTTCCCGCGGGTGCCGGTCGGGACCCCGATCTACATCCTCTAGCGTCGCGGCCCCTTCGCTGGCCCGACGTCGCGGTCCCGCGGGCGCCCCAAGGCGCCCGCGCCGCGTTCGGGGGCGACGACGGCTCGGGGCCCGGGTTCCGGTGCCGTGACTCCCTCGACCCCGCCTCTTGGCCCCTGGCTCTTGGCCCCGGCCTCCGGGCACGGCGTCCTGGCCCGGAGGCACGCCGCCCGTGGCGACCCTTCAGTCGTCGGCGGGACGCGGCGCCTGGCCGCCGAGGGCCCGCAGCTCGGGCGTGTGTCCGGAGATCTCGGCCGCCGCGAGGGCCTGGATCGCGTCGTCCAGGTCGCCGATGCCCTCCTGGCTGGTGGGCGTCGCGGGCCCGAAGGACGCGATCTCCTCGACGGAGACCTCGTCCCAACCGCGGCTCAGGAGCAGGGGATAGTGGTCCCCCTGGCGAAAGACGAGGGAGCCCAGCCAGATCCCACGCTCCTGCTTCCGCAGCACGGCGTACCAGAGCGTCGAGGCGTCGCCCGAGCCGCGGATCTGGTGCCACGGCCGCGGGGGCGGGGTCATGGTGTCGCCCAGGCCCGCGAACGTCAGCTGCCGCTGCGTCGCGACGCGACCGGAATCGGTGTCGATGAAGAACAAGCCCACAACGCCAGAGGATACGGCGCCCGCCCTCCCCGCCGCCTGGGGCGCCGCGCTGCTGGTGCTCGACGACGAGCAGCGCCGCAAGGGCGCCGCCGAGCGCACCCGGGTCGCCTACGCCGGCGACGTCCGCCGCTTCGCCGCGTGGTGCGCCGCCGCGGGCCGCGACGGCCCGGCCGACGTCGACGTCCGGACCGTTCGCCGGTACACCCAGACGCTGACGGAGTCCGGGGCGGCCGCGTCGTCGGTCACCCGCGCGCTCGCGGCGCTGCGGGCGCTCTACCGCGCGCTCGTGCGGGCCGGCGTCGTCGCGGGCAACCCGGCCGAGCTGGCCCCCGGCCCGCGCCGGCCGCAGAACCTGCCGCGGATCGTCAAGCCCGAGGCGGCCGCGCGGCTCCTGGACGAGATCCCCGCCGACGACGACGCCCTGGCCATCCGCGACCGGGCGATGCTGGAGATCGCGTACGGCTGCGGGCTGCGCGCGGCGGAGCTCGTGCGCCTGGACGTCACCGACGTCCACCTCGAGGACCGGGCGCTGCGGGCGACCGGCAAGGGCGAGAAGACGCGGACCGTCCCGCTCGGCGACCCGGCCGCAGACGCGATCCGACGCTACCTGTACCGCGGCCGCCCGGCCCTGGTCGCTCCGGGGGCCGACGGGCCCCCGGAGGCCGCGCTGCTGGTGTCCCGCCGGGGGCGCCGGCTGTCCACCAGCGACGTCCGCCGGCGCATGGACCTGTGGGTCCGCGCGGCCGGTCTGCCGAGCGATCTGCACCCGCACGCCCTGCGACACTCGTTCGCCACCCATCTGCTGGACGGCGGAGCGGACCTTCGGTCGATCCAGGAGCTGTTGGGACACGCACGGCTGTCCACAACGCAGGTGTACACGCGTGTAGAGTCCAGCCGACTGAAGACGGCTTATCGGCGCAGTCATCCTCGGGCTTGAGCCCCGGCCGGGTGACTGGACGAAACCACCCGTTTCCCCCTTCACCACCACGACGGATCCCCTCGGTGCCGAGCCCGCCACGTCCAAACGACCTCCGCGACCTCTGGCGTCGCCTCCGCGAGAGCCAAGACCCAGTGGCACGGGAGAAGCTGGTCCTCAACTACGCGCCACTGGTCAAGTGGGTCGCGGGCCGGGTCGCGGCGACGCTGCCCCCGCACGTCGAGGAAGGAGACCTCATCTCCTACGGGCTCGTCGGGCTCACCACCGCCGTCGACCGCTTCGACACGACCCGCGACGTGCGCTTCGAGACCTACGCGGTCACCCGCATCCGCGGCGCGATCATCGACGAGCTGCGCTCCCAGGACTGGGTGCCGCGTTCGGTCCGTCAGCGGGCGCGGGAGATCGAGCGCACGCACGCGAAGCTCGAGCACAAGCTCCACCGCGCGCCGACCGACGAGGAGATGGCCCACGCGCTGGAGATGACCGTCCGCGAGTTCCAGGACGCGCTCGTCTCCGTCTCGCAGTCGACGATCCACGCGCTGGACGAGATGTGGTCCGTCGGCGACTCCAGCGGCGGCGACCAGGTCTCGCTGCTGGACACCATCGAGGACCAGCACGCGCCCGACCCCGCGGCGATGCTCGCGGAGCAGGACCTGCGCGACCAGATGCGCGGCGCGATCGAGCGGCTGCCGGAGCGCGAGAAGGTCGTGATCGCCCTCTACTACTACGAGAACCTCACGCTGCGCGAGATCGGCGAGGTCCTCGGCGTGACGGAGTCCCGGGCGTCGCAGCTGCACACGAAAGCCGTGCTGCGGCTCCGGGCGCGCATCAGCCCGGACGACGTCGCCGTCGCCTGATCCGACTGCGCCCGGCGCGGTCCTGATCCCCCGGCGGTCGGCCGATCGCGGCACCGGCAGCCGGGCCCCCGGCGCGGCCCTGCAACGAGCGTCCCTCCCGCGGCCGGGAGCGTGGCCACGTTGCTAGCCTCCACGGGTGTCGTCTCCTGGGAACTACGAGGTCTGCGCGGTCTGCGACCGGCATCTGCTGCGCGGTGAGCAGCCCGAGATCTTCCTGCACGACGGCGCCCGCAAGGACGTCTGCGAGCTCTGCGTCCCCCGGGCCCTCTACGCGGGCTGGATCCGCGTCGGCGTGAACGACGCCCCGACGCTCGAGCCCGCCCGCCGTCGCGGCGCCTCGATCGTCGAGCGCCTGCGCCGCGGCGTCAGCCGCGATCGTGCGCCGCGGACCCCGGAGCCCGAGAGCGCGGCCCACCGCTCATCGCGCCGGCGCGAGCAGCACGCCACCGAGGAGCAGCCCGACGGCGTGCCGACCCGCCCGGAGTGGCGCCCGCACCGGCTCGAGGACGAGGTCGAGGGCCTCGGGCTCCAGGAGGAGCCCGCCGCCGCGCCGCTGGCCGCCTACGCGTCCACCTCCGCCGGGTCGCCCGTCCAGGTGACGACGTCCGGCGCCCGCATGACCGCGCGCGCCATCGACCTCTACAACCACTCCGAGCACCCGCGACGGCTGGCCGGCATCGCCCGCACACTCGGCGCGCCCTGGGTGACCGTCCGGACCGTCGAGGGCTCGCGCGTCCAGATCGTGCTCGCGTGGGAGCTCACGTGGTACCGCTTCGACCTCGACCTCGCCCGCGAGGCCGACGGCGTCCGCCAGACCGGCGAGGGCACGTCGCTGCAGGACCTGACGCCGGGCGACGTCGACCCCAACGCCGTGGCCGACGACCACGGCTACCTGTACCTGCAGGCCGGCGTCGCGGGCTGACGCTCGTCGGGCGGCCGCTGCCGTAGCCCGGGCCGACACGTCGGCGGGGTAGGGGGCCGTCTCCTCGGACGCGCGACGGGTCCGTCCCGATGGCCGGTCGGTGCCGCTCAGCCCTGACGGGGCCGGCGGCCCTCGCCGAGCCGCTGCTCGCGCTTCTCGCGCTTCTCGTCCAGCTCCTCGATCTCGGCGCGCAGCTCGAGGTAGGAGACCCGGCGGGCCTCCGGCAGCGTGCCGTCCGCGACGGCGCCGAGGACCGCGCAGCCCGCCTCGCGGTCGTGCCGGCAGTCGGTGAAGCGGCAGTGGAGCCCGAGCTCCACGACGTCGACGAACGCGGCGTCGAGGCCGCCGGTGTCGCGGACGAGTCCCAGCTCGCGCGTGCCCGGCGTGTCCAGCAGGCACGTCCCGCCGGTCAGCGGCACGAGCTCGCGCGCCGTCGTCGTGTGGCGGCCCTTCGCGTCGGTGCCGCGGACGGCGCCCGTGGCGAGCAGCTCCCGGCCGAGCAGCGCGTTGACGATCGAGGACTTGCCGGCGCCGGACTCCCCGATCAGGGCCGTGGTGCCGCCGCGGGGGAGGAGTGCCTCCAGCTCGTCGAAGCCGCGGCCGTCGCGCTTGGACACCGCGACGACGGGGGTCCCGGGCGGGATCTCGTCCTGCAGCGCCTGCCACTCGCGCGGCAGGTCGAGGTCGGCCTTCGTCGCGACGACGATCGGCAGCACGTCGCCCTCGTGCGCGATCACCAGGGAGCGCTCGATGCGGCTCGGCCGGAGGGGACGGTCCAGCGCATGGACGACGAGCACCGCCTCGACGTTGGACGCGAGCACCTGCTCCAGGAGCTCGCGCGAGGGATCGCGGCGGCCGACGAGCCTGTGGCGCGGCCCGACCGCGACGGCCAGGAGGCGGTCGTCGCTCTTGTCACGCTCCGTGGCGACCCAGTCGCCGACCGCCAGCGGGGTGTCGGAGCGGTCGTCGTCCAGGGCCGAGGTGCGGCCCAGGCGGCCGACCCCGGGGGTGCGGCCCTCGGCGGTGACGAGGTGGCAGCCGCCGTACTCGATGCGCGCGACGCGGGCGGGCCTGCGGTCGCCTGTGAGGTACGGGGCGAGGTCGGCGGCGACGCGATCGTTCCAGCCGGCCGCGGCCAGCGGGTCCTCCAGGTCCCAGAGGTCCGCGACCGCCTCGCCGTCCCCGACCGCGTCGACGTTGGTCATTGGCGCGTGGAGACTGGCCGCATTCACCGTGAAGCCTACGGGTTGGATGCCCGACCCGGAAGGAGCCGACACGCAGAATCGCCGCTCGCTATATTCCAGATCCCGCGCGGATGTAGCTCAGTTGGCTAGAGCGTCTGCTTGCCATGCAGAAGGTCGAGAGTTCGAGTCTCTTCATCCGCTCCTCGGGAAGTACCAGAAGCCCCCGCTGACGCGGGGGTTTCTGCGTTCCGGGGGAGGTGGCCCGCAGTGGTGTCGACGGGAGACCTCGGTGCGGTCGCCCGCGACGGGCGCACGTTCAGGTCGCGTCAGCAGCTCGACCCTCGATCCGCCCCTGCAGCTCGCCGACGGCGGTGCGGGCGATCGGTGTGGAGCACGGTCCGGGCGCGACGCACGGCAGGACCTGCTCGACGCGTCGACCGATCGGAGAGCGGCGTTCCAGCGCGGGCACGGCACGGCACGCGGTGGTCGCCATTCGTTCGCCCCGGGCGAGCAGAGGACGACCACTTCATCCCGACGGCGCGCCGACCCGCGGGGTGGTCGCGGTTCCCTCGCCCACCGCGACGGGATGTCGACCAGTCTCCGGCTCGTGCCGCCCCGTCGCCGAGCCCTCCCGCGATTCGCCGGAGGGACCGGACGCGAACCGCGTTCCGGACGACGTCAAGCGCGACCTCGGCGATGCGCCGGCCTCGCACGCCGCGGCGCGGGCGTGCGGTGGTTCACGGAGCGCCGTCGCCGGCGATCGAGCGCAGGGCGCCGGGGTCTCGCCCGGCGCCTCTGGATCCATCCGGACCGATCCGCGTCGGTCCGGGCGGACGCCGGCCCCGCCGTCAGGTCAGAAGGAGCTGCCGTCGGGGCGCTTGACCTTCACGTGCTGCAGCATCCCGTCGCCGCGCGCCTCCGTGATGAGGTCGTCGGACGCCTGGCCGGGCCACATGCCGTACCGCGTGAAGAAGGCGCGCGTCTCGGCCTCCTTGTCGCGGTCGATGTCGCCCGCGAAGCCCACCTTCTGGATGTAGTTGACGACCACCACGGCCGCTCCGCCGCCGAAGAGGAGGCCCGCACCCTCGAGCCCGATGATGTCGGGGCTGGAGATCAGGACCACGGCGACCGCGAGGAAGACGGAGCCGGGGATCCAGTAGCGGGCGATGCTGTCGAAGGTGAACATCAGCGGACCTCGGGGTGGAAGGCGGCGGGTGGGCTTCTCGGCCCACCATGGATGCTGACACGCGACGGGCCGCTCCACGTGGTGGAAAACCCGACCATCCGTGTGCGGTGGCGCACCGGGGACCGTCATGTCCGCCGAGCCGGACCCGACGGCCGCAGGACCGCGGCGGCGATAGGCGGCGGCGCGGGCGAGATCGTGGGCGCCTCGGCGCTCTCAGCGAACCTTTACACCGCAGCCCTGGATGTCGACCGCCGGGCGCGCTACGGTGCTCCTGTCCGACTCTCCTGGTGGAGCGGACGGGACAACACGGTCAAGGGCCCGGGACGGCCCGCGACCACCACACACACGCACGCCGAGCGCTCTCGGGACTTCGGTCCCGGGGGCGCTCGGTGTTTCTGCGGATCGTCATGACGTGGCGGGCGCCGGGCACGTCCGGGGCACCGGTGCGGGCACGTCGGACGGTCGTGGTGCGGGCTGGCGCCGGATCGGTCAGGTCGTCGTCCGCAGGCGCCCGAGGTCCGCGCGGATCGCGTCGGCGGCGCGCAGCAGGTGGGGGAGGACGACCTCGCGCAGGTCGTCGACCGGCCGGCGCGCCGCGTGCGTGGCGACGTTCATCGCCGCGACCGTCTCGCCGGCGCCGGCGCCGTCGCGGACCGGCACCGCGATCGACCGCAGGCCCCGCTCGAGCTCCTCGTCGACGACCGCGTGGCCGTCCTCCCGCGCGTCGGCGACGGCGGCGCGCAGGCCGTCGAGCGTCGTGATCGTGCCCAGCGTGAAGGCCGGCACCGGGGCGGCGGCGAGGACGCGCTCCGGCCGCGCGTCGGATTCCCCGGCGGGCATCGCGGCCAGGAGCACGCGGCCCATCGACGTCGTGCCGGCGGGGAACGGGTGCCGTTGGCGATCGCCACCGACATGATCCGGTGCGTCGGGACCCGGGCGACGTGGACGACCTCGTCGCCGTCGAGGACCGAGATCGACGCGGACTCGTCGACGGCGTGGGAGACCGCCTCGAGGTGGGGGCGGGAGACGCCGAGGAAGCCGAGCCCGGACAAGTAGGCGACCCCGAGCTCCGACACCCGCGGGCGCAGCGCGAAGTCGCGCCCGTCCTGGGCCACGTCCCGTGCACGGCGATCGCGGCGACCTCGTCGAGCGTCCCGGTGGCCGGTCAGCCGACGAAGACCGTGGACGAGCGGCGCTCGTACCAGCGGGCGAGGTGCTCCCCGGCGCCCACGACGTGGGCGATCATCTCGCGCCTCGCGGCGGCGACGTCGCCGGCGGCGATCGCGTCGACGATCCGATCGTGCTCGCTGATGCTCTCCTCGCTGTGGCGGGGATCGTCGGCGAGGACGAGGGCCGAGACGTTGCGCGGGAACGTCTCGTTGATCTCGTTGATCGTGCGCGCGAGCCGCTCGTTGCCGGACGCGAGGTGGATCGTGGTGTGGAACTCGTCGTTGGCGTCCGTCGTCGTCCCGCACTCGCCGCGCGCGGCCCCGGAGGGGTTGGCCGTCGCGTCGCGCAGCGCGCCGTTGGCGGCCCGCAGGCCGGCGACCTGCACGCCGGTGATGTGCCGGACCGCGAGCTCGCAGGCGAAGGCCTCGAGCTGCGCCCGCACCTCGTACGCCTCCCGGACCTGCCACGGGACCGGGACGCGGACGATGGCCCCCCGGTTGGGGAGCACCTCGATGAGACCACCGGACTGCAGCTGCCGGAGCGCTTCGCGGATCGGCGTCCGGCTGACCCCGAGCTCGCCGGCGAGCTCCGCCTGCCGCAGCTGTGCACCGATGGCGATCTCGCCCGACATGATCCGCGCGCGGATCGCCGTCGCGATCTCGTCGACGAGATTGTTGCCGCCGGCAGCGGGCCTGGGGTCGGGGTCGGTCTTCATGGTTCCTCGGGACGGTACGCGGACGGCGTACGGGATCCATCCCGCCGCGTGTGGGATGGCAAGGTACCAGGAGGAGCGAACGCCGTTGCGCCCATCGGCCGCGCGGCAGCGTACGGCGACGACGGCCGACGCCCGGCGACGATCCAGTCGCCCGGCGTCGATCAGGGGATCCCTGGCCAGGCCGTCCACCGGGGGCGCATGCCACGGCCCGACGAGCGGACCATCGAGCCGGATGTCGACGCGCGGTCACAACTCGGGGCCGGGCTGCGAACAAGGGGCATGGCCCCCCACGCCCCGTCTTCGCAGCACGACTCCACCGCCGGCCACGACGCCCCCGGGCACCGCCGGTCCGGCCGCCCCCGGCGGCGGGGCCGCCCCCCGCTGCGCGAGGTCGTCAGCCCGGAGGAGATCGTCCGGGTGCTCGAGACGGTCGGCGAGCCGCAGTCCGCGCGGCAGCTCCGCGCGGCGCTGGGGGTGCCGCCGACGTACCTGTCGGGCGAGGTCACCGAGCTCTTGCGCGAGGCGACCCTCAGCGGCCGGGTGCAGCGCACCGGCAAGGCCGTCGGTACGCGGTACCACCCGCGGTCGGTGCACACCGCCTGAGGCCGTTCGCGGAGGTTCTCGGTGATCCGCCGCGAGGTCCATGGTGGGTCCCCAGTACGGGGGACCGACGCGGCCATCACCGCCGCGGCGCTCCTGCCCCGACGTCCCTCGAGGGCAGCCCGGACGCGCGACGGGCCGCTCGACAGCCGTGGTCGCTCGTCGTCCCCGCTCGAAAGCCGTCCGTGGTGCTCACCCGACCGACACTCGCGTCGATCCCGGATCCCACCGGAGCCGCGGAGCCGTGCGTCATCCCGGTCGCTCCTGACCGAGGGCCTCGACCGCCGGCTGACCGCGCTCTACGGCCACGGCTGCGCCGCGGCCGACGATGCGCTCGTCTCGACCTCGGAGGACCGCCTCGGGCGCATCGGGGCCCTTCAGCGCTGCAGCGACCACTCCTTGCCCGCGTAGCAGTAGTCGAACTCGATCTTCCCGGTGCCCAGGAGCGGCGAGCGGTCCTCGACGGCGAGCTTGCCGGTGGCCGCGTCGCCGCTGATCCGGCCCTCGAACTTCAGCTTCACGAAGCCGTAGCCCTGCGTGGCCTCCCACGCGAAGGAGCCGTCGCCGCCGACGGTCGGCGCCGGGTCGTCCGCGGCCATCGAGTACGCGACCGTCTTCTGCTTCCCCGAGCGCGTGCAGTAGAGCGACAACGAGCCGCTGAAGCTCACGACCTTCCCGCCCTCGACGGCCATCACCTGGCCGTCGGACGCGCGGTAGGTGCCGTCCGGGCCTGCGGCCTTGCCGCCGTCGTCCGTCGGCCCGTCGTTGGTCGAGCCGCCGTTCGTCGACCCGCCGCCGGTGGTCGTCCCGCCGGTGCCCTTCGAGACCGTCGCCGTCAGCGTCCGGGAGCTCGTCCGGTACCGGCCCGCGGGGCCCTTGAGCCGCGCCTCGACGGTCACCGTGAGCCGGCGCTTGCGCTTCAGGACGGTCCGCCCGGCGGGCTTCAGGCGCACCGCCGTCGTCGCGCTGCCGTCGGCGGCGACCCGCACGGCGGCGGAGCCGACGGCCTTCTTGCCCCGGCGCACGGTGACGCGTCCGCTCAGGGCCTGCCCGTAGGGGTTCTTCACGGTCACCCGGACCACGCCCTTGGCGGTGGCCGGCGCCGTCTTCGCGAGGGTGACCTTCGGCCCCGCCTTGGGGACCTTGGGGCCGGCCTTCTTCGCCGGGGCGCTCGGGGCCTTCGGCGCGGTCGGTGTCGTCGGGGCCGACGGTGCGGCGGGCGGGGCCGGCGTGCCGGGGTCGGGCGTCCAGCCGGGCCCCGGGTCGCCGACCACCGGGGACCCGCCGTCCGGATCCTGCGTCTCGTCGCCCAGGCCGTCGCCGTCGCCGTCGGGCTCGATGTCCAGCGCGAGCGCGACGGTGCCCTCGCTCGTCGTCCCGCCGCCCGGGCCGGCGCCGTCGGGCAGGGCGGGGCTCCAACGTCGCACGACGTCCGCGTCGCTCGGGAAGAACGGGGGGACGATCCGCAGGACGGCGCCGGAGCGCCCCTCCACGGCGACGAGCTGGCCGGCCGCGACCGGCAGCTGGGCGGGCCTGGTCGCCGTCGACGCGGTCGGCGACCACGCCGTCGCGGCGGTGCCCCCGAGCGCCCGCAGCCGCACCTCTCCCCCCGCACCCGCCACGCGCCAGCCGGTCACGACGGCCCGCGCCGAGGGCCCGAGCACGTCCTGGAGGTCCTGGTTGGCGTAGCGCTCCTGGGCGAGGGTGCACGAGGTCGGGCAGGCGATCGGGTCGCCGCCGCCGGCGTCGGGCACGTCCCCCCAGCGGGTCGCGGCGGAGGCGCCGGCCGGGACGGCGAGGACCGCGGTCAGGGCGGCGAGGGGGAGGGAGCGACGGAGCATCCGGCGACCGTACGAGCCCCGCGGCGCCACCGAATCGGGGACCTCCCCGTGATGCTCCGGCGCCGCTCACTCCGCGGTCGGCGGCGCGGCGACCGGGAACGCGGGGACCGGCCGCCCGAGCTGCTCGACGGCCTCGACGACGAACGCCTTGACGCGGCGGCCGGGGAACAGCCGCTCGCGGACCCCGGTGCCCTCGAGCTCCTGGGCGTCCCCGGCCACGTCACGCAGCCGCCAGAGGAGGCGGACGGCCGCCCGCTTCGTCATCGGCTCGGGCAGTTCCAGCGCGTCGATCCGGCCCTGCGCGCGCTCGCGCAGCACGGCCGCGACGTTCGGTCCGCTCCCGGCGATCGCCCCGGCCGCCGCGTCGAGGTCCGGCACGACGTGCCAGAGGACCAGCAGGTGGGCGGCGACGGCCTCGTCGCTCAGCGGGTCGCCTTTGAGCTCGACGAGGTCGCAGAGCGTCGCGGCCTCGCAGTAGAGCGTGACCAGCACGCCGCCCACCGGCCCGGACGGCAGCGAGAGGGCCCCGAGCCGGCGGTAGCGCCGGCGGGCCGCCTTCAGGACGTCGCGGTCGGAGAGGTCGCGCTCCTCGTCGCTGCGCACGGCAGACACGAGCAGGACGGTGATGCCCTCGATGGTGACCCGGCGGTCGTCGTCCATCCGCAGCAGCCCGAGCAGGCCGCCCTGGGCGCGGGCGGAGACGGCGTCGCGCGCCGCGCCGGCGGCGTCGCGGGCCCGCGCGGTGGCGCTGCTCCGTGCCTGCTCGGTCATCGCGGCCGCCTTCGCCGCCAGCCTCTCGGCCATTCCCACGGTGGTCTCCTCCGGACGGACGGCCACAGCGTAGACGGCCCGCCGCGCCGGATCGCCGCGGGCCGGTGGTGGCACCGGGCCCGCGGGCTCAGCCGCCGCCCGTGCCCCAGTGGTCCCGCTCGGCGACGTGGGCGAACAGCCCACGCAGCAGGGCCTCGCGGGTCCGGACCGCCGAGAGCCGGGCGTGGACGGTGACGCTCGTCCCGTCGCCGCGCAGCATCCGCGTCTCGAGGTCGAAGCCGTCGCGGTCTCCGGCCTGCACCGCGCGGACGAGCTCCGACGCCCTCCCGCGGTCGTCGGGGTGGACGACATCGAGGACGGCGGTCCCCAGGAGCGACCCGTCGGTGTGGGCGAGCAGGCGGCGCAGCGGGGCGTTGACCCGCACCCAGTCGCCCTCGGGGGACAGCAGCGCCTGCCCCGTCGGGGCGCCGTCGAACGACGCGGCGAGGACGTCGCGCAGCTCGTCGAGGCGCTGCCCGTCCTGGCGCTCGGCGGTGACGTCCAGCAGCGTCACGGTCCCGCCCGTGACGCGGCCGTCGACCACCAGCGGGCGGAACGTGGCCTCGTAGCGTCGCCGGCCGTCCGGGCTCGGCGTGTCCAGCGTCGTCGTGCGTCCGTGGAGGACGCCGGTATAGCCGGGCTCCAGCGTCCTCCAGATCGCGGGGGAGACGATCTCGTGCGGGCGGCGGCCCCGTAGGGCGGACCAGTCGTGCTCGTGCCGGTCGTGCAGCGCCCCGGCGGCGCGGACGAACCGCAGGTCGGTGTCGAACGTCAGGATCGAGAGCGAGCCGATCCCGTCCAGCGCCTCGCGGACGCCGTCGTGCTCCGGGCCGGCGGGCCGCGAGCCCGGGGCGTCGGGCCCGGCGGAGCCGGCGGGCGGGGGAGCGGCGCCGGGCCTCGTGGTCCGACGACCGGCGTCCGGGCGCGCGGCGCCGGGCGGTCGCGTCGGGAAGGGCGGCACGGCCCGGGTCCGCTGGTGCGCGGACAGGGCGCCGGGCACGGCGTGGTGCTCCCCGGTCCGGGCCTCGGGGCGGGCGTCGGCCGGGTGCCGGCCCGAGGGCTCGAGCTGCAGCTCCAGCCGCCCGTCGACCGCGACGCACGAGCGGAGCTCGCGGCCGAGGACCCGGCGCAGCTCGCCCGCCAGGGCGACGGGCCGGGTGGTCCGCAGCACGAGCTCGGCACGCCCGCGGTCCGCCCACGGCCCGACCCGCACGTCCCCGATGCCGCGGATGCCGCGGACGGCGGCGGCGACGGCGTCCAGCTGGGCGCGGCTGCGGACCCCGCCGACCCGGACGACGACCTCGCCGCTGCTCAGGGCGGCGGCGCCGAGCCGGACCAGCGGGTCGCCGGGGGTGTCCGCGGCGCCGCGGCGTGAGCTCATCGGCGGCCACGTGGCCCGCGAGGATCCACGCTCGTCGTCGGTGCCGGTGCCGCGCGCCACACACCCGCACCGTAGCCGACCACGTCCCCGCGCGTGACGGTCGGTGGACCACCGATCGGGGGAATACGGCATCCACCGATCAGGGGATCGTCGGCGCGAGGTCGTGGCGACCGGGCGAGCTTCCGGGACCTCCCCGATGCCGAGGGGGAGCCCCGCGGGCAGGGTCCCGGGCATGCCATCCCGATCCCTCCTCCGGGCGACCGCCGTGACCGTCGCCCTGCTCGGCGCCGCCCCGGCCGTCGCGTCGGCCGGAACGACCACCATCGAGGGCGGCGCCCTCGTCTTCCGGGCCGCCCCCGGCGAGGCCAACGACCTCTTCGTCAACCGCGAGGACGACCTGATCGTCGTCGACGACGGGAGCGCCATGACCAACGGCGCGCCCGGCGCGTGCTCGCGCGGCGAGTTCGACCCGCCCGGGCGCCTGCGCTGCCCGTGGCCGGCGGGCGGGGCCCGGGTCGAGCTCGGAGACGGCGACGACCACCTCCGCGTCGGCTTCTCGTGGCCGGCCGACGTGCCGGTGACCGCCGACGGCGGGGCCGGGAACGATGCGCTCGACGGGGGCGACGGCCCCGACGCGTTCCACGGCGGCGACGGCAGCGACGTCCTGGAGGGCAACCAGGGCGCCGACCACCTCTTCGGCGACGCCGGTGCGGACGACCTCGACGGCGACGACGGGGCCGACGAGGTCCGGGGCGGCGACGGGGACGACCTGCTCGCCGGCGGCGGCCTGGCGTCCTTCGCGGACGTGATCGACGGCGGCGCCGGGCGCGACACGCTCAGCCCGTACGAGTACACGGCCCAGGGCGGATCGCCCGTCCAGCCCGTGCGGATCACCCTCGGCGGCGGCGCGGACGACGGCCGGCCGGGGGAGGCCGACGACGTGCAGGGGATCGAGATCGCCCACCTCCTGGTCGCCGCGGACGTCACCGCGGGGGCCGACCCCGTCGACCTTCAGGTGTTCCGCACCGCCGCGGCGCCGTCGCGGCTGGTCGGCAGCCCGGGCGCCGACGTCCTCACCGGCTTCGACTACGACGACGCGATCGTCGGCGGCGCAGGGGACGACGCGATCGTCGGCGGCTACGGGCACGACGCGATCGACCCCGGTCCCGGCCGCGACACCGTCAACGCCGACACCGCGACGGCCTGCAACTTCTTCGAGTGCCGGCCGGCGTACGGCAACGACACCGTCGACGTGCGCGACGGCGAGGTCGACACCGTCGCCTGCGGGGTGGGGCAGGACCGCGTGCTCGCCGACGCCATCGACGTCGTCGCGGCCGACTGCGAGACCGTCGAGCGCCCGAGCGGTGGCGGCGGGGGCGGGGGCGGCGGGAAGACCGGCGGCGACCAGGGCGGGAAGACGCCGACGCCCAAGAAGCTCGCGGTCACGGTCCCCGCCAAGCTGCGGGCGGCCGCGGTGCGGGCGGGCACCCGGCTGTCGGTGGCCGTCCCGAAGGCCGGCCGCGTGACCCTGACCCTGACGAGCGGCAAGGGGCGCAGGGCCCGCAAGGTCGCGACCGGGTCGGCGACGGCGAAGAGGCCGGGGACGATCGGCGTCCGGCTGAAGGCGCTGAAGGCCCAGCGGTCGCGGGTCCGCAAGGGCACGTTCCGGCTGACGGCGACGCTCCGCCCGACCGCCGGCAAGGCCACGACCGTCGTCCGGACCGTGAAGGTCCGATGACCCGCCGCCTGCGCGCCGCGGCGATCGTCGCCCCGGTCCTCGCCGCGCTCGCCGCGACAGCCCCGGCGCACGCCGAGGTCGTTCGCAACATCTACGCGGTCACCTACGACGCCACGGTGCAGTGGAGGCTCGAGGAGGCCTTCCAGGGCGTGTCGAGCTCGGACTCCGTGTCGTACAACGTCGAGGGCCGGCTGCCGAACGTCACGTTCGACGACCTCGTCCTGCAGTCGCCGTCCAGCGTGGTGGTCAAGCAGACGAAGCCCGGGACGATGAAGCTCCGCACCGACAACGCCCAGGGCACGTCGGTCACCTGCACCGGCGGGCCGGTCACGGCCAACGGCATGATCGCCGTGGGGCAGATCGCGGGGAGCAGCGCGTTCTGGATCGCCCCGTGGCTCGCGTCCGAGGGCCCCGTGACCTGCACCGACAGCGACGGCGGCACCGGGACGGGAGAGATGTCCGTCCCAGCACCGAACGCGGCGAACCCCGCGGCCACCGCGGTGCCGCCCGGCGGCGTCCGGCTCAGCCCGTCCTTCGCCCAGCTCGACTCGGGGAGCTGGACCGAGGAGTTCGAGAAGCGCTACACCGGCGAGGAGTGCCCGCGGTACGTCGCCTCGTCGACGACGTCCTGCGCGTGGTCCGTCCAGGGCCGGATCCGCCTGCGCCGGATCGGGCGCGAGACGCGGGCGGACCCCAACGACGAGCTGCTCTCGCCCGCGAAGCCCACGGCGCCGCCGAAGCTCGACTCCGGGCGCCGGAGGGCGAAGGCGACGGTCCGCTGCCCCAAGGCGTGCGACATCGAGGCGCTGATCGGGGCCTTCGGGATGAGGAACGGCCGGCCGCACGTCACCCCGGGCCGGTCGCGGAAGGTGCGGGTGAAGGCGCGGCGGACCGGCACCGTCTCGATCGCGCTGACCGGCGCGCAGCGCGCTGCGGCGGGTAAGGGCACGGCCGTGATGGTCCTGCGGGTGACGATCGGCGGCAAGCGGCGAGAGGCGACCTACCCCCTGCGGTGACGCGGCGGGGACCCCACGACCTTCGGGTTGGTCGTGGGGACCCCGAGGACGCGCCCGCGGGCCGGGGCACCATGGACGGATGCCCCGCACGCGCTCCGGACCCGCGGCCCCGCCGTACCACCGCTCCGGCGAAGGATCCCCGCTGGTGCTCCTCCACGGCCTGACCGGCACGTGGCGGATCTGGCGGCCGGTGATCCCGCTCCTGGAGCCGCACCACGACGTGATCGCCCCGACGCTGCTCGGTCACGCCGGCGGCGCCGCGTACGCGTCCGGCGGCGAGATCAGCGTCAAGTCGCTGGCCGACGACGTGGAGCGCGTCCTCGACGAGGTCGGCGTCGACCGTCCCCACGTCGCGGGCAACTCGCTCGGCGGCTGGCTGTCGCTGGAGCTCGCCGCGCGCGGCCGCCCCGCGTCGGTGATCGCGTTCTCCCCGGCCGGCGGCTGGACCACGGAGGCGCAGCTCGCCCGCGTCTCGAAGCTCATCCTCCAGGGCTTCAAGGCCGCGAACGTCGCGCCCGAGAGCGTCCTGCGGATCCTGCGCCGCCCGCGCGCCCGCCTCTGGGGCTTCCGCAGCACCATGGCCCACGGCGACCGCGTGCCCGCGGCGGCGGCGTTCGAGCTGCTCGACGACCTGGTGTCCTGCTCGGCGCTCGAGCCGATCCTGGAGGCGACGCTGCGGGACGGCCCGTTCGACGGCGACCTGCAGGACGTGACCTTCCCGATCCGCGTGGCGTGGGGCGAGCTGGACCGGACGATCCCGTTCCAGGACTACGGCGAGCCGCTCCTGAAGCACGTGCCGACCGCCGAGCTGCTCGAGCTCCCCGGCGTCGGGCACGTGCCGATGTACGACGACCCGCAGCTGGTCGCGCAGACGATCCTCGACGTCACGGGCGCGGTCGACCGGGCCGCCACGGTCGCCTCGACCGGCCCCTGACCCGCCCCGGCACGACCTCCGACGGGACCCCGACGGGGCCCGGTCCGCGGCCGCGGGCCGGGCCCCGGGTCGTTCCGGGGACTGCCCGCGCGCCACGTCGGGAAGGCCACCGCGCCAGCCTCGCGGCGAGGCGCCACGTTCCGTGGCGTCGCGTGCGGGATCGCACAGAGAAGCGGAGGCGCGACTCCGCATCCGGCGCTACGATCTCGCTCTGTTTGCGGAGCCGCGGCTCCGCTTGTGACCGAGGAGCACCCGATGGCCCGTTCAACCGCCCGCACACCACACCAGCTGACGTTCGTCGTCCTCGCGGCCGGCGTCGCCGCGTACGCGCTGCTGCAGTCGCTGGTCACGCCGGTGCTGCCGACGATCCAGGAGGAGCTCCACACCTCCCAGTCGTCGGTCACCTGGGTGCTGACCGCCTACCTGCTGTCCGCGTCGATCTTCACTCCGATCCTCGGGCGCGTCGGCGACATGGTCGGCAAGGAGCGGATGTTCGTGGCGACGCTCGCCGCGCTCTCCCTCGGCTCCCTGCTCGCGGCGGTCGCCACGTCGATCGACGTGATGATCCTGGCGCGCGTGATCCAGGGCATCGGCGGTGCCGTGCTGCCGTTGGCCTTCGGGATCATCCGCGACGAGTTCCCCAAGGAGAAGGTCGCGGGAGCGGTCGGCGTGATCGCCGCGCTGACCGCCGTCGGCGCCGGGCTGGGCATCGTCCTCGCCGGCCCGATCGTCGACGCGCTGAGCTACCACTGGCTGTTCTGGATCCCGATGATCGTCACGGTGCTGGCGGCGATCGGGGCGCACCTGTTCGTCCCCGAATCACCCGTCCGGACGCCCGGGAGGATCGGCTTCGTCGCGCCGGTCCTGCTGTCCGGCTGGCTCGTCGCCCTGCTCGTCGCCGTCAGCCAGGCCGAGAGCTGGGGCTGGGGCTCGCCGAAGGTCGTCGGCCTGATCGTCCTGGCCGTCATCATCGCCGTCGTCTGGGTGGTCGTCGAGGACCGCTCCGAGCACCCGCTGATCGACATGAAGATGATGCGCGTCCCGGCCGTCTGGACGACGAACCTCGTCGCGCTGCTCTTCGGCATCGGGATGTACGCGGTCTTCGCGTTCCTGCCGGCCTTCCTCCAGACGCAGGAGTCCGAGGGCTACGGCTTCGGCCTCAGCGTCACGAGCTCCGGGCTCCTGCTGCTCCCGATGACCGTGATGATGTTCGTCCTCGGGCTCGTCTCCGGCCGGCTCGCGCACCGCTTCGGCTCCAAGGCCGTCCTGGTCGCCGGGTCCGCGCTCAGCGTCATCCCGTTCGTGATGCTGACCGTGGCCCACGACGAGACGTGGGAGATCGGCGTCGCGATGGCCCTCATCGGCGTCGGCTTCGGCATGGCGTTCGCGGCGATGTCGAACCTCATCGTCGCGGCGGTCCCGCCGCAGCAGACCGGCGTGGCATCGGGCATGAACGCCAACATCCGGACGATCGGCGGCTCCCTCGGCGCCGCGATCATGTCCAGCATCGTGACCGCGGGCGCCACGGCGGACGGCGTCCCGAAGGAGTCCGGCTACACGCTCGGCTTCGGCGTGCTGGCCGGCGCCGCGGTGCTCGCGACCGTCGCGGCCGTCTTCGTCCCGGTGCTGCGCGCCGCGCGGGCCGGCGCCGGGACCGGGGACGGTGCCGGCGGTGCCGACGGGGTCGAGGAGCTGCCGCACCCGGAGCTCGCGCTCGTCGCGGCCGGTACGGTCCGGGGCGACGAACCCGAGTGAGCACCGGAGCGACCCCCACCGAGCGGCCCCTGCGCCGCGACGCCGCGCGCAACCGCGAGCTCCTCGTCGAGGCGGCGGCGACGGTCTTCGCCGAGCAGGGGCTCGACGCGGGGGTCGACGAGGTCGCCCGGGTCGCGGGGGTCGGGGTCGGGACGCTCTACCGGCGCTTCCCGACGAAGGACGCGCTGATCGACGCGCTGGTCCAGGACCTGCTGACCTCGGTGGTCGCCGCGGGGCGCGAGGCGCTGGCGCGCGCCGACGGCACGGGGCTGGAGTCGTTCCTCGCCTACGCAGCAGAGCACCAGGCGCGGAGGCGGGGCTGCCTGCCGCGGCTGTGGGCCGGCGACGAGGTCACCGAGGGCCTGCGCCGCGAGTTCCGCGTCGTCGCGGCCGAGCTGCTCGCCGACGCGCAGGCGCACGGCCGCGTTCGCGGGGACCTGACGTCCCAGGACGTCTCCGTGGTGCTGTGGTCGATCCGCGGCGTCATCGAGACGACGAAGGACGTCGCCCCCGACGCGTGGCGGCGGCACCTCGAGCTGCTCGTGATCGGCCTGCGACCCTCCGACGTGCGGCTCTCGAGCCCGTCGCTGACGGCGGACCAGGCCCAGCGGGTCACCACCCCCGCGCCGCGCCCGCGCTGAGTCCCTGCGCCGAGGCCGATCGTTTGGCACGGGAACATCGGGGCAGTCGCCATGCATGGCCTCTCCCACTGCGGACGAGCGGCCGGTAGCGCAGCTCGTCCACGACCTCTCCCAACAGACGTCCACCCTCGTGCGGCAGGAGCTGAAGCTCGCCCAGCTCGAGATGCAGCAGAAGGGCAAGAAGGCCGGCATCGGTGTCGGGCTCTTCGGCGGCGCGGGCGTCTTCGCCGTCTACGGCATCGGTGCGCTCGTCGCGGCGGCGGTCCTCGGCCTGGCCACCGCGGTCGACGGCTGGCTGGCGGCCCTGATCGTCGCCGTCCTGCTCTTCACCGTCGCCGGCGTCGCCGCGCTGGTCGGCAAGAAGGAGGTCTCCGAGGCGACCCCGCCGGTGCCCGAGCAGGCGATCGGCAGCACCCAGCTGGACGTGCAGGAGATCAAGGACCGGAGCGGACGGGCATGAGCGCGAAGAAGCGGGACGACGAGGCCGTCGCGGAGGACGCCACGCTCGAGCAGGTCGCGGCGGCCGAGCCCGAGCACGCCGGCGAGCCGGAGCTCGTGGGTCACGCGTCCACCCCGGACCCGGCCGAGGCCGGGAGCCCCGAGGAGCTGCGCGACCAGATCGAGGAGACGCGCGAGGAGCTCGGCGACACCGTCGAGGCGCTCGCTCACAAGCTCGACGTGAAGGGGCGCGCCAAGGAGGGCATCGAGGAGCGCAAGCAGCAGGCCAAGGACGGCGCCCAGTACGCGAAGGAGTCCGTCGCCGGGGCGGCCGCGAAGGCCCAGTCCTCGGTCGCGGACGTGGCCGCAAAGGCCCGCGAGAAGGCCACCGGGGTCGCATCGGACGCCCAGGAGGCCGTCGCCGGCGCCGGATCGAGCGTCAGGGACTCCGCCGCGGGTGCGGCGTCGAGCGCCCAGGGCACGGCCGGGCAGGCCGGCCGCGCGGTGCAGGAGCAGAAGGTCCCCGTGGCGGCGGTCGCCGCGGCCGCGGGCGTCCTCGTCGTGGTCCTCGTCTGGCGGAGGCGGTCCCGGTGAAGCTCCTCTACAAGCCCCTCGGCATCGCGTTCGGCGTCCTCGGCGGCCTCGTCGGCGGCGCGATCTTCAAGCAGATCTGGAAGCGGGTCGCCGGCGAGGAGGACGCTCCCGGCGCGCTCCAGAGCGAGTACGGCTGGAAGGAGATCCTCCCGGCCGCCGCGCTGCAGGGCGCGATCTTCGGGGCCGTCAAGGCCGCGACCGACCGGGCGGGCGCGAAGGCGTTCCAGCGGGCCACGGGGGAGTGGCCCGGGGACTGACCCCGGCGCTCCGGCCCCGGCACGCCCCGTGTGTGCCCGAGGTCGCCAAGGGGCCTGCAAGAATCGGTTCAGGACCACCGATTCGGGGAACAGGGAGAGCCATGGAGCACCAGTCGTCAGCGCCGGGACCCGAGGTCGGTTGGGGCGTCGGGCTGGTGGGGTTCATCGCCTCCGCGCTCGCAGGGTGGTTCCTGGACGCCGGCGTCGGCTTCGTCCTCGTCCTGCTGATCTTCTGGGGCGGCATCGGGGCCCTCTTCGCGTTCCTCGTGGAGCGCAGCACGATCGAGGAGCACGACCGCGTGGACGAGCTGCAGAACACGCGCCTCGGCACGCTCGCGCGGGCGCCCGGACCGGTGGCGGGGCCGTCGGTCCGCGCGTCCCGCGAGGACGAGCAGCGGCGGACCACGGAGCGCGAGTCGTCGTCCGTCCGCGCGTCGCGGGAGGACGGCGACCACCGGCCCACCGAGCGCGACACCGGCTCGCCGGACACGAGGGTCGCCCCGCCGGCCGTCGACCGGCCCGCCGTGACGGCCACGCAGGTGGTGCCGTCGCCGCGCGCGTACCGCGAGGCGGACGAGACGCAGCGGGCGCCCCGTCCCGACGGCCCGCGCGCGGGCCGCAGGCCGACGGCGGAGGAGGCGGCCCGGATCGCCGCCCGCCGCGAACAGGGCCCGGTCCCGTCCCGTGACGCCGCGCCCGCGGGCTCCCGCCCGGACCGGCGGACGAAC
>NZ_JBFAPC010000034.1:0-41119 GCF_040675535.1 Patulibacter sp. NPDC049589
GCCGACGATCGCGAACTTCAGGGCGACCGAGACCGGCTCGACGAGATCCGCGAGCGGCAGCGCGGTCACGAGCCGTCCTCGACCGTCATCGAGACCGTGCCGAGGTCCAGGCGGTCGCCGGGCCCGACCGGCGACGGGTCGTTCGGCCCGCCCACGGTCCGGCCGTTGACGCGGACGCCGTTGGTCGACCCGAGGTCGAAGACGATCCAGCCGTCGCCGCGGGGCCGGAGCTCCAGGTGTTGGCGCGAGACCTCGGCGCTGGCGATGACGACGTCGCACTCGCGGCTGCGGCCGACGGTCCCGCCGGCCGGCGGGACGGGCTCGCGGCGACCCTCGAGGACGAGCACGATCGAGCCGGCCCCGGCGCGGGGGCGCGCACCCTCGCGCGGCCGGGGTCGAGCGGCGGGCTCGGCGACCCGCTCGCGGCGGCGCGGCACCGGGTCGGCGGCGCCCGTGACCGCGCGGCGGCGGGCGACATCGGCGGACTTCGAGCGGTCGGGCTCGCCCGCGAGGATCGACGGGCCCTCGTCGTGCTGCGCCCGGACGCCGTAGCGGCTCGTCGGCAGCTCGGGCCCGAGGTGGAAGACGATCTTCGGGGCGTGCGCGAGCGCGAAGCGCTGCTCCCGCGCGTGGATCACGAGACTGGCGGCCAGCTCGTCGGCGAGCATGGCGGCGCCGTCGGAGATGCGCTTGTGGTCGGCGGGGGAGAGGAACACGTCGTAATGGTGGGCGACCCACGTGCGGTCGAGACCCTGGCGCCGCGTGGCCTCCATCTCCCGAGCCAGCCCACGGGCCAGCTCAGCGGGGGTGACCTCGCTTCGGAACATCCGGCCGAAGGTTCCTTCGACCAGACCGGCTAGCTTGCTCTCGATGTCTCGCAGCACTGGGGTCTCTACTCGGTCACCGGATGCTACGGGGTGCACGCACACGACCGGGACACCCTCCGGCGGCCACCGCGAGGCCGCCGGCGAGCAGCGGCCCGATCACCGTCGCCGCGCTCCCGGCGACCGCGCCGGCCAGCGGGGCGACGGCGAGCCCGCCGAGCGCCACCCCGAGGGCCAGCAGGAGCAGGCCCGCGCCGAGCCGGCGCGATCCCGGCCGGGGGTCGGTCGGTGACGCGCCCCAGACGACGGCGGTGACCGCCGACGCCGCGAGGGCCAGCGCGAACGCGGCGGCCGGAGCGGGGCCGACCAGGGCGCCCGCGGCGGCCGCGACCGGCGCCGCGCGCAGGAGCGGCGTGCGGGTCCTCGGCGCGGCCGGCAGGGCGTCGGCCTCGTGCGAGTGCTGCTCCCGCAGGACCCGGGCGATCGGGACGCCGCGCTCGGCCAGCCCGTCGCGCAGCGCGCGCTCGAGCTCCTCGACCCCGCCGCGGTCGGCGGGCTCCTCCGCCACCGCGCGGTCGACCGCCGCGATGACGACGTCGGGCAGGTCGGGGCGGCGGGGCCGCAGGGACGGCAGGTCGGCGTGCGCGCGCACGAGGGCGCCGGCGCGCTCGGGCTTGCCGGCGGGGTGCTCGCCGACGAACGCCTCGTGGAGCACCACGCCGAGTGCCCACAGGTCGCCGGACTCGTCGCCGGGGCCGCCGGTCAGCCGCTCCGGGGCCATGTAGGACAGGGTCCCGACGATCCGGCCCTTGCGGGTCTCCTCGTGGAGCTCCTTGGGCCGGGCGATCCCGAAGTCCGCGAGCTTGGCCGGCGGCACGTGTGCGTGGGCGACGGTGCCGGGCCGGACCCCGGTGCCCGTCGTGCGGCCGAAGGCGTCGGCGGGCACGAGGACGTTCCGCGGCGTCACGTCGCGGTGGACGATCCCGTGCGCGTGGGCGTGGCGCAGCGCGACGCACAGCGCGACGCCGATCTGCAGCAGCTCGTCGTCGGTGTGGGTGTCGTCCGCGATCGTCCGGCGCAGCGTGTCGCCGGCGACGAACTCCGTCACCAGCCACGTGCAGCCGTCGGCGCTGCCCAGGCCGTAGGTGCTGACGACCGTCGGATGGCCGAGCCGAGCCGCCGCGCGGGCCTCGGCCAGCGCGCGGTCGCCGCCCTCCATCGGCAGGCACTTCACGGCCACGGGGCGGCCGAGGTTGCGGTCCTCCGCCATCCACACGGTGCCCGCGCCCCCGCGCCCGAGGATGCGGACGAGCTCGTAGCGGCCGAGGACGAGGTCCCCGGGCTTGCGGTCCGCGCCCGCCACCGGGGTGGGACGTGACCCTGCTCCCGGCCCGCGGAGACGCGCCGCGGTGGGAGCGGCGTCGTCCATCGCAGGGGGCACGACGCGCGAGGCGTCGGAGGCGGCGGCGGTTCCCGTGCGCACGTCGCGGTCTTCGCCCTCGTGACACCCTCTCCTCCCGGACCGCCATCACCGTCCCCGATCGGTGACGGCCCGGGTCCGGACGGACGTCACAGGTCCGCAGCCATCCGGCTTTGCAGGTGTTCTCGAAAAGAAGGACTCCTCGCCGTGATGGTGAACGGCAGGCAAGACCGTCGGTAGCGTCCTTCCGGGACGAGTCCGCACGCAACCCCTTTCACCTCCCCAGGAGCACCCCGTGTCGTTCTTCGACGACGACGACTTCGATGAGCCCACCCACGTCGCCGACGCCCCTCGGCGCGGTGGTGTGCGCGCAGGTGCCCTCGGCGGGTTCGGTCGCGGGGGCGGGGGCGGTGGTCGCTCGACCCCCGGCGGCATCGACCCCCAGACGGCGCGCACGCGCCAGCTGGTGGCCCTCGGCGTCATCATCTTCGTGCTGCTGCTCCTCGTGGTCGCGGTCAACAGCTGCGTGAAGTCGGGACGCACCTCGGCCCTGAAGGACTACTCCCGCGACGTCAACGCGGTCCTGCGCGAGTCCAGCGACGAGGTCGCGGTGCCGATGTTCCGCGCGCTGCGCTCCGGCGAGGACGCCAACGCGGTGCAGACGGCGCTGAACCGCGTCCGCGGCACCGCCGAGGACCAGGCGGACCGCGTCAAGAGCTTCAGCGAGCCCGGCGACGACAACGGCAAGGCCGCGCAGCGCGACCTGGAGCTGGCGATGAACCTCCGCGCCGAGGCGGTCCGCGTGATCGCCGAGCAGATCCCGGCGGCGATGTCGGACTCCGGCGACGACGCCACGAAGGCGATCGCCGGCCAGCTCGGTGCGTTCCTCGCGAGCGACGTCATCGTCAGCCAGCGGACGAAGCCGCTGATCGACGAGGCGCTGAAGGACAAGGACGTCAGCGGCGCCGACATCAGCGCCCCGAAGACGATCACCGACGTCACGGTGCTCGATCCCGTGACGGTCCAGGCGGCGCTCGGCGGGGGCGGCTCGACCTCCGCGTCGGGCAGCACCACCGGCGAGGTCCGCGACCGCTCCAGCGAGCAGCCGCAGAACCCCGACGTCACGCACGGCACCCAGCTGGGCGACGTCACGGTCGGCGACCAGACGCTGGCCGCGGGCACCGAGGCCACGCTCACGGGCCGCGCGATCTCCGTCGCCGTGACCAACAGCGGCGCCGCCGACGAGTCCAACGTCGAGGTCGGCGCGACGTTCACCGCCGACGGCGGCAAGGCCGTGTCGGTCAAGACCTCGATCCCGACGATCGCCCAGGACGAGTCGAAGACCGTCCAGCTGCAGCTCCCGGCCAGCGTCCGCGCCGGCCAGAGCGGGCAGCTCGTCGTCAAGGTCGGCGGGGTGCCGGGCGAGGAGAAGCTCGACAACAACGAGGCGACGTACACCGTGACGATCGGCGGCTGATCGGCGTGGCCGGCAACGACGAGACCTTCCACCTCGTCGCCACCGTCGGCGCGGCGCTGGCGGTCGCCGCCGTCGTCTGGCTGGTGGTCCTGTCGGTGCAGATGCGCCGGATGCGCCGTGCCCAGCTGGCGGTCCTCGGCGAGTCCGGCACCGACGACCTCGTCGCGCACGCCGCGGCGCTGAGCCGCCACGTCACCCACGAGACCGCCGAGTGGCGGTCGACCGCCGCTCGCATCTCGGAGCGGATGGGCGGCATCGAGGGCGCACTGCTCAACGTGTTCTCGCGCCACGGCCTCGTCCGCTACGACGCCTACGGCGAGATGTCCGGCCAGCAGTCCTGCTCGCTGGCCCTCCTCGACGTCCGCGGCGACGGCTTCGTGATGACGTCGATCCACCATCGCGACCAGGCCCGGCTGTACATCCGTCGGATCAACCGCGGCAAGCCCGAGCACCGCCTGGCCCCCGAGGAGGAGGAGGCGCTGGCCTTCGCCCTGCGCAGCGGCGCGGTCGGATCGACCGGCGTGATCGACGGCATCGACCCGGAGGCCCGCCCCGGCGTGGAGTAGGGAATGGGGTGCGGGCCCCGGCCCCTGCTTCTCGGGTACGGACCGCGACGGACCGCGACGAGGCACCGGCCACCCGCAACGACGACGGTGGGGAGTCGAACCCCGGCGTCATGGTTCCGTGAACCGGGTGGACATCCGGGGGGCGACGGGTATCCTCGGTGCCGGAGTGCAGGTGATGCACGCGGGAGAGCCCTCAGCCACCGTCGTGACCCTGCCGCCCCGCGGCGCCGGATCTGCTCCGGTCCAGCCCAGGGGTGGTGGACACCTCACTGCGCGCCAACGCCGGTCCGGCGCCGCTGGCGCGACCACGACGGAAGCCTCCCTCTCGGCCGCCTCGGCCCCCAGCTCCCACGTGCTCGTCCTCAACGCGACGTACGAGCCGATACACGTCTGCGGCATCAAGCGCGCGGCCGTGCTCCTGCTGAAGGAGAAGGCCGAGGTCATCGAGAACGGCGAGGGCGAGCTCCACGCCGAGCACACCGCGATGGCCCGCCCGGCGATCATCCGCCTGCGCACCTACGCCCCGGTCCCGCGCCGCAGCCGCCGCCGGCTGACCCGCCGTGCGGTCTTCGCCCGGGACGAGTGGAAGTGCCAGTACTGCGGCGACCACCGCGACCTCACCGTCGACCACGTCATCCCGCGCTCGAAGGGCGGGTCGAGCGAGTGGGAGAACATCGTCGCCTGCTGCTCGTCGTGCAACCGGCGGAAGGCGGACCGCCTGCCCCACCAGGCGCGCATGTTCCCGAAGACGACCCCGCGCCCTCCGCACCCCTCGGTCTTCATCCAGGTCGCGTGCCCGCGAATACCTCCGAGCTGGGACGCCTGGCTCGGGCACGCCGCCTGACGGCGGCGCGGCGCAGGGCGATCTACTCGTCGGTCCCGTGGGGCCGGAAGGACGCGATCCGCCACGCCCCGTCGTGGTCGGCGACGACCAGCTCCCGTGCCTCGACCGTCTGCAGGCTGTGGTCCGCGTCGCTGCCGACGGGGAACGAGAGCAGCCAGATCGGCCGGCCCGACGCGTCCGAGCCCGCCCGGCGGTAGCTCGCGCGCAGCCGGGCCGGGTCGCTGCCCGCGAGGTAGGCGACACCCGCGTGGCAGACCGTGGCGTACGAGGAGCCGTCGAGCGCCTGGAAGATCTCGGCGTTCTCGGGGTCGTAGTTGAACGGCCACTCGAGGATGTCGTAGTCGGGGACCTGCCGGGCGGCGAAGCGGCCCCCGGGGAACATCGACAGCAGGTCGCGCAGCTCGGTCGCCCGGTCCGGCGGGGGGTTCTCGGCGGAGTACGCGCTGGGGTCACCGTCCGTGGGCCCGTGGTATTCGTCCTCGGAGTACTGCCCGAGGAGCCCGCTCTCCGCTCCGGGCTCGAAGAGCGCCGACAGGCGCCGCAGGCTCGTCGTCGCGACGTTGAAGTCGCAGCCGACGAGGCCGCGGTCGAAGCCGTCGACGATGAGCTTCGCGATGCCCTCCCCGTCGGCCTGCCGGTCCGCCGCCGGCGCGGTCGGCGCCCGCTTCGCGGCGGGGGCTCCCGGGATCGCTCCCCCGCCGTCACCACCGCCGCAGCCGAGCGCGCCGAGCGGCGCGAGGCCGCCCACCACGACCGCGGCGAGGAGCGCCAGGCGTGGTCGCCCGACCGGTCGGAGTGATCGTGGGCGACGCGTCGTCGGCATCGGGGGATGATCCCGGCCGGACCGCGCCACCACATCCGCCATCCGGCTGAACCGCGCCGGACCGACGGGTGGTCCCGCCCGGAGTCAGCCGGCCTCGGCCGTCGCGACCGCCCGGGCGAGCGACTGCGCCGCGTAGCGGCGCCAGAGGGGCGCCAGCGCCCGGACGGCGAGGGCCGCGCCGCGGCGGGGCCGGAAGTCGTAGGTCCAGCTGACCTCGGTGGAGCCGGCCGGGCCCTGGCTCAAGAGAAACGACCCGTCGATGTGGTCGACGACCCGGCCGAGCGGGCCGGTCATCGGCCCGACGCGGTAGTGGAAGGCCTCGGGGCTCGCCACGGCGACGATCCGCTCGGACAGCTCGTTGCCGTCGGCCAGCTCGACGACGCGCGTGGACCCGGGCGTGTCCCACGGACCGACCTGGTCGCGCGTGCCGCGCACCGCCGGCAGCGGACCGTAGCCCTGCATCATCGCCGCCAGGTCGATGGGGACGATCGCATCGAAGCAGCGCTGCGGGGAGACCCTCGCGGTCGCCGTCACGGTCACGGGCACGGACTTCGGCACGAAGCGGACCCTAACGGGCGCCGTGAGCCCCGTCGCGGTTCGAACCCGAGACGCTCGCGGTGCCCCCGCACCCCCTACAACGACGCGCGGCGCCCGATTGGGCGCCGCGCTGAGTGTGCCGGGGGTGATCCCGAACCGAGGTTCCGCTCCCCACCGTGCCAGTAACACGGGTGCGTATCCGCTGGGACCAGGGCAGACCCTCGATCGGCGGCGACGCGACGAGCGTCACCGACCTCCCGGATGACCGTCGTCAGACGACGGCCACCTCCTGAGTCCCGGAATTCCTGTCGTAGATTCGGACCACCTCCTTTCTCTGGTGCAGTGGAACCGAACCTAGCAGGGCGATCCGACGAGGTCGAATCGACCGGCGATCCGCGTCCCTCACTCGTCCAGCGGGTTCGAGTCCGGAGGGGCGCCGCGGGGTGCGGCGGACCGCCGCACCCCCGGGGATCACTCCCCGTCGGGCTCGTCCTCGTCGGCGTCCCGGTTGACGGTGCCCGGCGTCTCGTCGGCCTCGTCCGCGGCCGGCTCGTCGGAACCCTGGTCGACCGGCTCGGTGTCCGGGACCGGGGCGTCGGCGGCGGACAGGTCCACGGGGCCGCCGCTCACGAGCGGGTTGCCCTCCGCGTCGACGAGCTCTTCGACGACGTCGGTGGTCTCGTCCTCGAGGATCCGGGCGACGGCGCTGACGCGGTCGTCGTCCTTCATGTTCATGACCTTGACGCCCTGCGAGTTGCGGCCGTAGCGGTTGATGCCGCGCACGGCGGTCCGCTGGACCATGCCGCCCTCGGAGATGAAGACCAGGCCCTCGTGCTCGCGGACGACGAGCGCGCCGGCGAGGCCACCCTTCGTCTCGGTCAGCTGGATCGTCTTCACGCCCTTGGCGCCGCGGGACGTCTTGCGGTACTCGCGGATCAGCGTCCGCTTGCCGAAGCCGTTCTCCGTGATCACCAGGAGGTCGAAGTCGTCGCGGGCGACGTCCATCGCGATGACCTCGCCGTCGCCGACGTCCATGCCGCGCACGCCCGAGGTGTCGCGGCCCATCGAGCGCGCGTCGTCCTCGGAGAAGCGGACGGTCAGGCCGGCCTTGGAGACCATCACGATCTCGTCGTTCTCGTCGACGCCGCGGACGGCGACGAGCTCGTCGTCGTCGCGGATCTTGATGGCGATGATGCCGTCGGCCTTGATCGGCGTGTTGTACTGCTGCAGCTCGGTCTTCTTCACCGTGCCGGAGCGCGTGGCGAAGACCAGGTACTGCGTCTCGCTGAAGTCGCGCGTCGAGAGGACGGACTGGATCCGCTCGCCCTCGCGCAGCGGCAGCACGTTGCCGAGGTAGCGACCCTTCGCGGTGCGCGACGCCTCCGGCAGCTCGTAGACCTTCGAGCGGTAGACCTTGCCGCGGTTGGAGAAGAACAGCAGGTAGTCGTGGCTCGAGCAGACGAAGAGGTGCTCGATGTAGTCGCCGTCCTTCATGTCCATCCCGGTGACCCCGCGGCCGCCGCGCTGCTGCTGGCGGTAGGTCGCGAGCGGCAGGGACTTGATGTAGCCGGACTGCGTGATCGTGATGACCATCTGCTGGTCGGCGATCAGGTCCTCGATGTCGATGTCGCCGTCCGCGTGGGTGATGAGCGTCTTGCGCTCGTCGCCGAAGCGGTCGCGGATCTCGGTCATCTCGGTCTTGATGAGGTCGAGCACGAGCTGCTCGTCGCCCAGGAGGGTGCGGAGCTCCTTGATGCGCTCCATCACGTCGGCGTGCTCGCCGCGGATGGCGTCGCTCTCCAGCGCCGTCAGCTGGGACAGGCGCAGGTCGAGGATGGCCTGGGCCTGGATCAGCGTCAGGCCGAACTGCGCGATCAGCTCGCCACGGGCGGTCTCGCGGTCCTTCGATCCGCGGATGACGGCGATCACGGCGTCGAGGTTGTCCAGCGCGATGAGCAGGCCCTCGAGGACGTGCGCGCGGGCCTCCTTCTGCGCCAGCTCGTACTTCGCCCGGCGGACGACGACCTCGCGCTGGTGGCCGACGTAGGCCGTGAGCACCTGCTGCAGGTTCAGCGTGCGCGGCACGCCGTCGAGCAGCGCGACCATGTTGACGCCGAACGTCGTCTGCATGTTCGTGTGCTTGTAGAGCTTGTTCAGCACCACCTTCGGCAGCACGTCGCGCTTGAGCTCGATGACCAGGCGCATGCCGCGGCGGTCGGTCTCGTCGCGGATGTCGGAGATCTCGGAGATCTTCTTGTCGCGGACGAGGTCGGCGATCTTGACGATCAGTCCGTTCTCGCCGCCCTTCTTGACCTCGTAGGGCAGCTCGGTGACGATGATCGCCTCCTTGCCCTGGGCCAGCGGCTCGATGTGCGCCTTGGCCTGGACGCGGATCTTGCCGCGACCGGTCTCGTAGGCGTCGCGGATCCCCTGGTGGCCGAGGATGATGCCGGCGGTCGGGAAGTCCGGGCCCTTGATGTGCTGCATCAGGCCGTCGACCGAGATCGACGGATCGTCGATGAAGGCGATCGTGGCGTCGATCGTCTCGCGCAGGTTGTGCGGCGGGATCTTCGTCGCCATGCCGACCGCGATGCCCGCGGAGCCGTTGACGAGGAGGTTCGGGTAGCGCGACGGCAGGACCGTCGGCTCCATCTTGCGGCCGTCGTAGTTCGGCGTGAAGTCGACGGTGTCCATGTCGAGATCGCGCAGCATCTCGAGGGACAGGCGCGTCAGGCGCGCCTCGGTGTACCGCATGGCCGCGGCGTCGTCGTCGTCGATCGAGCCGAAGTTGCCCTGTCCGTCGACGAGCTCGTAGCGCATCGAGAAGTCCTGGGCGAGGCGCACGAGCGTGTCGTAGATCGACGCGTCGCCGTGCGGGTGGTAGTTGCCCATCACCTCGCCGACGATGCGGGCGCACTTGGCGTACGGCCGCGTCGGGCCGATGCCCAGCTCGGACATGCCGAAGAGCACGCGCCGGTGGACCGGCTTCAGGCCGTCGCGCACGTCCGGGAGCGCCCGGCCGACGATGACGGACATCGCGTAGTCGAGGTACGCGGTGCGCATCTCGTCTTCGAGGGCGCGGGGCTCGATGTTGCCCCCGCTGAGGGCGTCGGTCGTCGCCATGGATCAGGCTCCGGGTACGGGTGTCGGGACGGTCTGGTGGGGCCTAGACATCGAGGTTGGCGACCTGGCGGCCGTGCTCCTCGATGAAGTTGCGGCGGTGCTCCACGTGCTCGCCCATGAGCATCGAGAACAGCCGGTCGGCGCCGGCGGCGTCGTCCACCGTGACCTGCTGCAGGGTGCGGTGCGCGGGATCCATCGTGGTGATCCGCAGCTGCTCGGCGTTCATCTCGCCCAGCCCCTTGAAGCGCGACAGCGCGACACCCTTCTGCGCGACGCTGAGCACGCCGCGGCCGAGCTCCTCGAACGTGTCGGCGTCCTCCGTCCGGTCGCCCAGGCGGATCGTGAACGACGGCTGGCCGAAGAGGCCCACGAGCTGCTGGTGGACCTTGACGAAGCCGACGTACTCGGGGGAATCGAAGAGCAGGCGGTCGAGGTCGGTCGTACGGGCCAGGCCGGTCTTCTTCTCCGTCGTGCGGATCCGCAGGTGCGTGCCCTCCTCGGAGAGCAGCTTCACGTCGATCGCGGCGTCGTCGCCGGAGACCTCCGCGGACTGCAGCCGCGCCAGGACCTCGGCCGAGCCGGTGATCCCGTCGTGGACGAGGCCCGTCGACGCGAGGAAGTGGACCGTGTCCATGCCGTGCTCGGCGCGCAGCGCGGAGGCCCAGCCCTCGTGCTGCTTGCGCAGGCGGGCGAACTTCTTCCACTTCGCGTCGTTCAGCGCCACCTTCTCGCCGGCGGCGTTGATGACCTCGAACTTCTCGAGCTTGTCGGAGAGCAGGAACTCCTCGAGCTCGTGCTCCTTCTCGATGTAGCGGTCGTGGCCGCCCTGGCGCACCTTGTACAGCGGCGGCTTGGCGATGTAGACGAAGCCGGCCTCGATGAGCTCCTGCATCTCGCGGAAGATCAGCGTCAGCGCGAGCGTGCGGATGTGGGCGCCGTCGACGTCGGCGTCCGTCATCAGGATGATCTTGTGATACCGGGCCGCGGTGATGTCGAACTCCTCGCGGATGCCCGTGCCGATCGCGGTGATCAGCGACTGGACCTCGGTGTTCTGCAGCACCTTGTCGATGCGGGCGCGCTCGACGTTCAGGATCTTGCCGCGCAGCGGCAGGATGGCCTGGGTGTGGCGGTCGCGGCCCTGCTTCGCCGAGCCGCCGGCGGAGTTGCCCTCGACGATGAACAGCTCGGCCAGGGACGGGTCCTTGACGGAGCAGTCGGCGAGCTTGCCCGGCAGGCGCGAGTTCTCCAGCGCGCTCTTGCGCCGGGTCAGGTCGCGGGCCTTGCGCGCGGCCGAGCGGGCCTGCGACGCCTGGACGGCCTTGCGGACGACCGCGATGGCCTCCGACTTGTTCTCCTCGAAGAACTCCTGGAGCTTCTCGTTGACGACCTTCTGGACGAAGCCCTCCATGCCCGGGTTGCCGAGCTTGGTCTTCGTCTGACCCTCGAACTGCGGGTTCGTGAGCTTCGCGGAGATGACGGCCGTGAGGCCCTCGCGGACGTCCTCGCCGGAGAGGTTGACGTCCTTCTCCTTGAGCTCGCCGTTCGCGCGGGCCCAGGCGTTGATCGTGCGCGTCAGCGCGGAGCGGAAGCCCGAGAGGTGCGAGCCGCCCTCGTGCGTGTTGATGTTGTTCGCGAAGGAGTGGACCGACTCGGTGTAGGTCGAGTTCCACTGCATCGCGATCTCGACCGCGGCGCCCTCCTTCTCGTCCTCGGAGTCGAAGGCGATGACCTTCTTGCCGATCGGGTCCTTGGACTCGTTCAGGTACTCCACGAAGTCGGCGATGCCGCCCTCGTAGTGGAAGTCGACCTTCTTGCCGCCCTCGCGCTCGTCCTCGATGACGATCCGCAGGCCGCGGGTCAGGAAGGCCGTCTCTCGCAGGCGGCTCTCGAGCGTCGACCAGTCGTACTCGGTCGTGTCGAAGATCTCGGTGTCCGGGAGGAACCGGATGATCGTGCCGGTCTGCGCGCCCTCAGGCAGCGCCTCGCCCTGCGCCAGGTCGGCCGTCGGCACGCCGCGCACGTAGGACTGCGTCCACACGTGCCCGTCGCGGCGGATCGTGATGTCGAACTCCTCCGACAGCGCGTTGACGACGGACGAGCCGACGCCGTGCAGGCCGCCGGAGACCTTGTAGCCGCCGCCGTCGCCGAACTTGCCGCCGGCGTGCAGAACCGTGAGCACGACCTCGACGGTCGACTTGCCGGTCTCGTGCATCGCGACCGGGATGCCGCGGCCGTCGTCGGAGACGGTGATCGAGTTGTCCGGGTGGACGACGATCGTGACCGTCGACGCGTGCCCGGCGAGGGCCTCGTCGACGGAGTTGTCGACGATCTCCCAGACCAGGTGGTGCAGGCCGCGCACGCCGGTCGACCCGATGTACATGCCGGGACGGTGCCGGACGGCCTCGAGGCCCTCGAGGACCGTGATGTCCGCGGCGTCGTAGGTGGCGTCGGTCGCGGTGCGCGCCTTGGCGGCCTTCGTGGCCTCGGAGTTGGCGGCCTTCGCAGCCTCCTTGGCGGCCTCCAGCATCGCCGCGGCGTCGCCTGCGCCGGTACCGGCCTCTCCTGCCCCCGGGTCGACGGGGACCTCCTTCGCCGGCTCGTCGGGGGTGGGGTTCTCGTCAGTCGCCATAAGCCTCCGTGCAGCGAAACGCCTCGGTCCAGTCGCCTACGAGGGCGGACCGAGGCGGAGCGTGCGAATCACGTGTGAGGATACCACAGCGCACCCCCGAAATCCCCTCCCGCGCGGTGCCGAATCAGCCGCTGAGGGCCCGCTGGCGCCGCTCCTGGCGCCACGGGCCGCGGCGAGGACGGTCCCCCCTCATCCCCGGCGCCCCCGGGAGCGATCCGGGCCTCCTGCGGCCCCGCGGTCGCGGGCTCCGCCGCCGGCCCGGCGCGCGGGCCGGCCGGGAGGCGTCGGCGCAACCCCGCCGGCGCGGGGCCGGATCGCCGTCACGTCGGCGACGCCGGCCGCCGCCAGGGCCTCCAGGAGCATCGGCTGGCGCAGCTCCATCTCGTGCGCCCAGGTGGCGTCCTCGCAGGCGACGTGGAGCACCCCGTCGACGAACGCGACGGGCTTCCCCGCGCTCGCGATCGCCGGTCCGACCGCGCCGGCCCACGCGCGCTGCAGCCGCGCGAGCCCGACGTCGCCGCTGTCCTCGGGGGCGAGGTCGTCGAGCAGCGACTCCAGACCGGCGGCGGCGGAGTGCGGCGACGAGCGGCGACGACCCCTCATCCGTCCCCCCGGTCGGCGGCCACCGCGGTCGCCGTCGCGGCGCCGGGAACGACGTCGATCCGGCCGATGCCCGGGTCGTCCGCGCCGGGAACGTGGCTCGCCTCGGTGACGGTCACCAGCGCCTGGCCCCGCTCGCGGATGAGCTCCACGAGCCGGGCCCGCCGGTCGGCGTCGAGCTCGCTCATCACGTCGTCGAGGAGCAGGACGGGCCGGCTGCCGGTCGCGTCCTCCATGACGTCGGCCTCGCCGAGGAGCAGCGCCAGGAGCGAAAGCCGCTGCTCGCCCTGGGACCCGAAGCGCGTGATCAGGCGCCCGTCCCGGCGGACCGCGAGGTCGTCGCGGTGCGGCCCGTGGTGCGTGAAGCCGCGCTCGACGTCGCCGGCGTGGCGCTCGACGAGGGCCGCGAGGACCTCGTCCGGGTCCTCGGACGCCCGGGGGCGGTAGGAGATCTCGAGCTCGCCGGCCAGACCGAGCTGCTCGGCGCGGGCGTTGACGGCGGGGCGGATCGCCTCGGCCGTCTCGCGTCGCGCCCGGGTCAACCCCGCCGCCCCGGCGGCCAGAGTCCGGTCCCACGGTGCGAGCTCCTGCGCCGCCCGTTCGCCGCCGACGCCGCGCGCCTTCAGCGAGGCGAGCAGGGCGTTGCGCTGGCGCAGCGACTCGTGGAACGCGCGGCGCACCGGCGACGACGCGGGACGCAGGACGGCGAGCAGCTGGTCCAGGTGCGCGCGGCGCAGGGCGGGGCCGCCCTTGACGAGGACCATGCGGTCGGGGAGGAAGACGCTCATCCGCGGCCGGGCGGGGTGGTCCAGCAACGTCTCGACCGGGGTGCCGTCGACCCGCAGGCGCCGGCCGCGCGGGGCCCCGGGGTCGATGCCGACGGAGAACACGCTGGGGCCCGTCGCGGTGACGACGGTGGCGGCGGCGTTGCCGGCCTCGGCGCCCCGCCGAACGAGGTCCGCGTCGGAGGCCTGCCGGAACGACCGTCCGGTGCAGGCGAGGTAGGCGGCCTCGAGGAGGTTGGTCTTCCCCGCGCCGTTCGGGCCGGCGACGACCGTGAGGCCCGGGCCCAGGTCGACGTCGGCCTCGACGTAGGTCCGCACGTCGCGGACCCGGAGCCGGGAGAGGTGGGTCGCGGTCGGGGCCGGCCGCCGGTCCGCCGGCCCCTCCGTGCCGCGCTCCGCGGCCGCCACGACTCCCCGATCCGCGATGGGAGCGGCCCTAGGAGTTCAGGCGGATGGGCATGATCAGGTAGAGGAAGCCCTGATCGTCCGTCGTCTGCAGCAAGCCGGGACGGATCGGGCTCGTCAGGCGCAGCAGCACCTCGTCGCCGTCGATCGTGTCCAGCCCGTCCCGCAAGTACTCGGGGTTGAAGCCGATCGCGAACGCCTCGCCGTGGAACGGCACCGGCAGGGCCTCGCGGGCCTCACCGACGTCCTGCGTCTGCGACGAGACGACGAGCTCGCCCTCGCTGAACGCGAGGCTGAGCGCCGCGGCCTTCTGCGCCAGCAGCGAGACGCGCGAGACGACCTCGCGCAGCTCGCTGGTCGACACGCGCAGCTCGTGATCGAACGTGTCGGGGATCAGCGAGCGGTACTGCGGGAACGTCCCGTCGACCAGGCGCGAGCTGAGCACGTGCTGCCCGACGGTGAAGAGGACCTGGTTCTCTCCGCGGGCGACGGTCAGGGTCTCCGCACCGCTGGCGGGCACGAGGCGCTCCAGCTCCTGCATGACGCGGGCCGGGACGTTCGCCTCGAACGAGCCCTCCAGGGGGCTCTCGAGCGTCGTCTTCTTCTCCGACAGCCGGTAGGAGTCCGTCGCCACCATGGTGAGGACGTCGCCCTCCGCCCGCACCAGCACGCAGGCCAGCAGCGGCCGCGTGTCGTCCTTCGCGGCGGAGCGGACGACCTTGGCCGTCGTCGCCACGAAGGCCTGGGCCGAGACCTCGACGCCCGTGGCGCCGGACGGCTCCGGCAGCGGCGGGAAGTCCTCGCCGCGGAGCGTCCGCAGGTGGAAGACCGCGGACCCGGCGGTGACCTCGACGTCCTGCTCCTCGGTGCGCAGCTCGAGCGTCAGCCGCGGCCCGGGGGCCTGACGGGTGATATCCAGCAGCAGGCGGGCCGGCAGGACCACGGTGCCGGGACGTTCGACGTCGCCCTCGAGCTGGATCCGGAGGCCGACCTGCAGGTCGGTCGCACGCAGCTCGATGCCGTCGCCCGTCGCCGCGATCTGGACCCCGGACAGCGTCGGGTTCGCCAGGCGACCGGACGCGATGCGGCTGAGCGACTGGAGGTGCCCCAGCAGGTCCTGTGCGGCGGTGTGCAGTTTCACCTTGGAATCCTCGGGAGAGAAGAGTGATCAGGAGTCGTAGGAAGTCCTGTGCGTCCTGTGCGTCGAGGGTTCCGGAGACCCGGATCCCCCGTCGTCATCGGGATCCGCGACGCGGCGGCCACGCACAGGGCGCTGTGCAGTCTGTCAGTCATGGCGGTCGTCCTGTGGACCGTCGGTGACGGTGTCGTCGCCACCGACCCCGGACTCGCGCACAGCCTGCAGCAGGGAGCGCACACGTGCGAGGTCCACCTGTGCGCTCGGATCGCGGTCGATCCGCTCGCCGACGCTCTTCCAGGCGGACATCACGGTGGTGTGGTTCCGGCCGCCGAACTCGCGGCCGAGGCTCGGATACGACGCACCGGTCTCTTCGCGCGCGAGGTACATGGCGAGCTTGCGCGCCCAGGACACGCGCTTGTCGGCGCGGCGGGAGAGGAGGTCCTCCTCCGAGATCCCGAACGTCTGCGACGTCGCCGTCAGGACGTGGGGGACCGTGACCGGCTCGAGGATCGGGTCGTCGGCCCGCTGGCCCGGGGTGCGGGTGCGACCGGGGTAGAGCGACCCGAGGACCTCCTGGGCGAGGCCGGCCGTCAGGGGCCGGTCGGTCAGGGAGGCGTAGGCGACGACGCGGACCAGCGCGGCCTCGACGGCCCGCACGCTGCTGCTGACGTGCCGGGCGATCTCCTCGAGCGCGGCCGGATCGGTGAGCTCGATCGCCTGGCCCGTGATCCGCTTGCGCAGGACCATCAGGCGCGTGGCGAGGTCCGGCGGCTCGACCTCGGCGGCGAGCCCGGACGCGAAGCGGTCGCGGAGCCGCTGCTCGAGCTGCTCCATGTCGTGCGGGACGCGATCGGCCGTCAGGACCAGCTGGGCGCCGGACTCGTGCAGGGCGTTGAAGGTGTGGAAGAACTCCTCCTCCGTCGCCTTCTTCGCCATCAGGAACTGCACGTCGTCGACGAGCAGCAGGTCGAGCTCGCGGTAGCGCTCCTTGAACGCGGCGATGCCCTTGCTGCGCAGCGCGCCGGTGAACTCCGACGTGAACGTCTCGGCGGTGCAGTACCGGACGCGCAGCCCCTCGTGGTGCCGGCGCGCGTACTGCCCGATCGCGTGGAGCAGGTGCGTCTTGCCGGTGCCGGGCGGGCCGTAGAGGAACAGCGGGTTGTACGTGACCCCGGGGTTCTCGGCGACCGTCAGCGCCGCGGCGTGGGCGAAGCGGTTGGACGGCCCGAGAACGAACTCCTCGAAGCGGTACCGCGGGGTGAACGGGCGCTCGGCGGGGAGCGGCTCCGGGGCCGGTGCGGCCGGCCCGCCGTTCCAGCGACCCGCCTGTCCAGGTGGGGGCGGCGCCGGCTCGTCGGCGGCGAGGCGGACGGTCAGTGGCCGCCGCATGACGCGGGTGGCGCTGGCGCTCAGGAGGGGGACGAGTCGCGCCTCGATCCACGTGCGCGCGTGAGGCGGCGCCTGGACCCAGAGCTGGTGCCCGTCGGTGGACACCGGCCGCAGGACCGAGAGCCAGCTGTCCCAGGCCCCGTCGCCGATCTGCCGCCTGGCGTCCTCCATGATTGCGGTCCAGGCGCGGTCGAGGTCGGAGGGGTTCACGGGTAGGACGAGACGGCCGCTCGGCGAGCGGCGGGGAGAAGCAGGAGGGAGACCGTCGGACGGGCCCCCCGAGGAGGCCGTCACCAGGGGTGACGGCGAGCCGCGAATATACCAGCGGTCGTGGCGCCCGACGGGCCGGACGGGGGCCCGCTTCGACGGAGTTCCCGGAAAGAGCGGAAAAGGATCTCCGCGGGCCCCGGTGGTCTGTCCGGAGGGTGCTCTATGACCGCTGCGCCCGAGCGTCACGGGACCGCTAGACTGCTCGTTCCGTGCCCGTGCCGGGCAGGCCGTCGTGCCTGTTCCGCTGCCGGGCCCCTCGACCCGAGCTCTAGTTATGAAGCGCACCTACCAGCCGAAGAAGCGCAAGCGCGCCCGCACCCACGGCTTCCGCGAGCGGATGTCCACGAAGGCCGGCCGCCAGGTCCTGAAGCGCCGCCGCGCCAAGGGCCGTCGCAAGCTCACCGTCTGAGTCATGCCTGATCCCCGTCCGGCCGCTCCGCGGTCGAAGCGGGGTCGCCTGACCCGCAGCGCCGACTTCGAGCGCGTCTTCCGCAAGGGGCGCTCGTACGGCAACCGCCACCTGGTGCTGCATCTGTTCCCGCGGGACGACGCCGACGAGGCCCGCGACCCGCGGGTCGGCCTCAGCGTGTCCCGCCGCGTCGGCGGGTCCGTCGAGCGCAACCTCGTCAAGCGCCTCCTGCGGGAGGCCATGACCGAGCACGTCGACCGCTTCCGCTCCGTCGACCTCGTGCTCGTCGCGCGCCCGGATGCCCTGGCCGTCGCCGAGCGCGACGGCCTGTCGGGTATCGCCGAGGTGCTCCGTGAGCTCGTCGAGAAGGCCTCACCGGCCGTCGCGGCGCCGGACGCCACCAGCTGATGTCGATCCTGCGGTCGATCGTCGTCGCGCCGATCCGCGTGTACCAGCGCGTGATCTCGCCGGCGCTCCCGCGCACGTGCAAGTACGAGCCGACGTGCAGCCACTACGCCGCCGAGGCCATCAGGACGGAGGGCGTCCTCAAGGGACTCGTCCTCGGTGCCTGGCGGATCCTCAGGTGCAACCCGTGGAGCCACGGCGGCTACGATCCCGTGTCGGCCCAGCGGCTGTTCCGCTCCCGCCGTTCCTCTCCCTCGTCCTGAACGACTGAACGAGTTCCATGCCCGCAGCCGTCATCGCCCCGATCCAGTGGCTCATCAACCTGTTCCTGCCGATCCTGGAGTTCTTCCACGACTCGGTCGGTCTGGGCTGGGGCCTCTCGATCATCGTCCTCACGATCCTGCTGCGCCTCTGCGTCCTGCCGCTGGGCGTCAAATCGTTCAAGTCGATGCGGGGCCTCCAGGCGATCACGCCGCAGATGAAGGCCCTGCAGGCCAAGTACAAGGACGACAAGCCGCGTCTCCAGCAGGAGACGATGAAGCTCTACTCCGAGCACAAGGTGAACCCGTTCGGGTCCTGTCTGCCGCTCCTGGTGCAGATCCCGTTCCTGGTCTCGTTCTACTACATGCTCCGCACCGATCTGAAGTTCGAGATCTGCGGCAGCGGGCGGAACCTGAACCTGCCGCACGACATCGGCTGTGGCGTCGTCCCGAACGTGAACGGTGAGGCCCCGAAGGACTTCATCTACAACCCGGACACGTTCTCCGCCGTGAAGGAGGCCGCCAAGAAGCTCGGCGGCTTCGGCGAGAACTTCATCGGCATCCACGACATCACGGCCGTCGCGACCGGCAGGCTGCTGGTCCTCCTGCTGGTCCTCTACGTCGGCTCGCAGATGGCGTCGTCGATCGTGAACATGCCGCCCACGGCGGACAAGAACCAGAAGCGCCTGATGCTCGCGCTGCCGCTGGTCTTCGTCTTCTTCCTGATTCCGATCAAGCCGCCGTCCGGCCTGTTCATCTACTGGATCACGACCAACGTCTTCACGCTGGTGCAGCAGTGGGGCCTCATCCAGGTCTTCGGGCACGTCAAGCACGCCCCGGTGGAGGAGGAGGACGAGGTCGCCGTCTCCCCCGGTGGCGCGGCCGCCGTGCGCGCCGGCGGTGGTGGGGGCGCGGTGCCGCCGCCCCCGCCGCGCAAGCGCAAGAAGAAGCGGTCGGGCCGGAGGCGCTAGGGATGGGCACGGACGAGATCGGCCAGCGGATCGCCGACGAGGTCGGCCTGCTGGTCGGCCGTGTGGCCGTCGCCATCGACGCCGGCGAGGAGGTCGAGGTCACGCGTCGGGGCACGCGGATCACGGCCACCCTCAACGGGGACGCCGTCGCGCCGTTCATCGGTCGCCACGGCCACGTGATCGACGCCGTGCAGCACCTCGCCACCCGGATCGCCGCCAAGCACGCGCCCGGTGGCGACTGGGTCGTCACCGTGGACGCCGGCGACTACCGCACGCGCCGCGAGTCGATCCTCGAGCGGATCGCCGACGAGGCCGCCGAGCGCGCCCTGCGCACCGAGCAGCCCGTCGCCCTGGACCCGATGACCGCGAGCGAGCGCCGCTTCGTCCACGAGCGCCTCCGCGATCGCGGGGACGTCGGGACGCACAGCGAGGGCGACGAGCCCGACCGCCACCTGGTCGTCACGCGCCCGGTCGCGTGAGCATGCCGTCGCCCGCCCCGTCGTCGGTGGATCACCGATGAGCGCCCCCACGTTCGACGCCCGCGTCGAGACGCGCCTCGATGAGCTCGCCGCCGAGTACGAGCTGCCCGGAACGGCCGTCGACCAGCTCCGCGTGCTGCTCGACGTCTACGCGACCGACGAGCACGCGTCGACGACCGTGAAGGATCCCGTCGACGCCGTGGACCGCCACGTCGCCGACGGCCTGTCGGGCCTCGTCGTCCCGGCCCTCTCGCGGGCCTCCCGCGTCGTCGACGTCGGCACGGGGGCGGGTGTCCCCGCCCTGGTCCTCGCGGCCGCGCGCCCGGACATGGAGGTCGTCGCGCTGGACACCGTCGGCAAGAAGGTGGCCTGGACGGTGTCGTGCGCGGAGCGCATGGGCCTGAGGAACGTCCGCGGCGTCCACTCCCGCGCCGAGGCGTGGTGGGAGGGCCAGGGCTGGGCAGAGGTCGTCACCGCCCGCGCCGTGGCCCAGCTCGGCGTTCTCATCGAGTACGCCTGCCCCCTGCTGACCCCGGGCGGCCGCCTGGTCGCCTGGAAGGGCTCGATCGAGGGCGCGGAGGAGACGGTTGCGCAGTCCGTCGCCAAGCGCCTGCGGATGTCGCCCCCGGAGCAGCTCGAGGTCCGCCCGTGGCCCGAGGCCACGCAGCGCCGCCTCGTCGTCCTGATCAAGAGCGGGCCGACCCCCAAGGGCTTCCCGCGCCAGGCCGGCGCTGCGCTGCGCCAGCCGCTCCGCTGAGCCGGGTCTGAGGTCTCCGGCCCCGCCGGAGGGGGAGGGCGGTCCGGTGTGGTCGTCCTTGGCGATGGGTGGGCCGGCGGCGCGCCCACGGTAGTGCCCGGCGTCCGCGGTGCTCCGCCCTCGGGCCGGCGGTAGTGGTGGGCCGGAGGTGGTCGCGCGGCCGTGGAGCGTCGACTGGGCCACCGGGGTGGTCGCGGTGCTCGGGACGCATCGGAGGTCGCGGGCCGCGTCGGTCTTCGACCTTGCGCTCGCCGGACTCTTGGTCGTCGGGTTCTTGGCGTGACCGCGGACTTGCCGCCTGACGCGCCCCGTGGAGCGCGGGTCGCTCCGGTGGGTGTCGGTCCGAAGGAGAGCCTGTCCGCCGGGTCGTCGGCGGTCGGGGGTGGTCCCGCCCGGTTCGCGGCGCCGCTACCGTGCCGCTGCGGCGAGCGACCAGGTGTGGCTCGGCGTGCGGCGGACCCGAACCGCCTCCCGTTCCGGGGGAGCTCGACCCCGGCGTCGTGGCGTGATGACCGGGGTTCGTGGCTCCGGTGCCCGAGACGTCGGGGTGGCGCGATGGGCGAGCCGGGGACGGCCGATGGGGTCGCCGTCGTGGTCGCCTGGGCCTGCCTCTATTCGACGCTGGCAGGGTGGTGCGCGGTGGTCGGGGGATCGGGGTGCTGTCTCTGGCGCGCGGCGCCGTGTTTCACGTGAAACACCTGGGAGACCGTGGGAGGTCGGGATGGCGTGCCCCGGACCGCTCGGGCCCCGGGATCTCCGAGGACGTCGCGTGGTCGGTCGTGCGTGGCGTCGCACGAACCGCCGACGTCGGCCGGGTCTCGGGCCTTCGGTGGTCCGCGACCGGGACTCAACCCACCGGGACGCGGCGACGGTGGAGGTCGGCCGACCTGTCCGTGGGGCGACACCGGGCATGCTGCAGGCGATCGCGCGAGCGCAGCAGCATGCGTCCGGCCGGGTCACCGGCGTCGCGCATGTCGTCGTCGTTGGCTCGGACTCGCTTGCCGCGGTTCGTGCTGCCGGCTTGGTCCCCCGGTGCGTCCGGCACCCTTCTTCCAGCGTGCACCCGGTCGGCTGGCGAGGTGGCGACTCGTCGGCGGTTCCACGGTGTGGACCGGGGGGCCGGGAGTGCCGGGTCGGTCCCCCGGTGCGTCCGCGGGTGCGGCGGGTGGTCTCGCCGGGTGGCGGGCCCGCGGTGGGCACGGACCGGGTCGCCGAAGGAGCCGCCGTTCGGCGGGGCGGTCTCCGCATCGTTGCGGCGTCCCAGACACGATCGCCCACCGCCCTCCGCTTGGTGCCCAGGACGACCAACCGGAGGCCCTTCGCACGGCCAGGGAGGGCGGCACATGTCGCGTCGTGGCGATGGCTCGTGCGTCGGCCTCGCACGTGAGCCCTCGTCGGCCCCGCGCTGCGCCCGCCCGGGAGCGCGGCGCGACTGCTCGTGCCGCGACCGTGACGCCTCGTGCTCCCGCCGCCGCCGTCCTGCCTTACCTGCCGAGCCCTGCGGGTCCGGACTCCGTCCCCTTCTCGGGATCGGGCCGGCGGCGGCGCGGAGGGACGTGTCGATCACGATGTCGGAAGTCGCCGGCTGCTCAGCCCGGGCTGAGCGGGGGCTCGAACGAGTCACCGGCTTCGGCGTTCCGGTGCGCCGCGCCGCCACCGGAGCGGCGGGCGGCGGGGCGTTGTGCCCCGTTGCGGTGGGTGCTTCGGCTGCGGTCGTCGAGCCCGTACGGTCGCGGCGGCCGCGCCGACCCGGGGGGGGGGTTCGCGCGCCGCCACGCGGGGGCCGCTCGCGACGTCTCGTCTCGGTCCTGCCGTCGTGTTCCGGGGCACCAGGGAGCAGCAGGATGTCCCTGCCGGTCGCCACTGACGGGTGTGTCGATGGCGCGGTCGCAGTCGCGATTCTCGGGTGTCTCGTCACTGGCGGTCGCCGACCAGACCGTTTCACGTGAAACACGTGAGGCGGACTCTTGCCGCGGAGGGTTCCCTTGCGCCCGGATCCGGGCGCGAACCCCGGCGCGGCCGGCAGGCCGTCTCCAGGTCTCGGGAGACCTGCAGGGGCGGGCGGTGTTTCACGTGAAACGGAGGGCCGCTTGGGTCGAAGGCGTCGATGTGAGATCCGTCGCCCCCCGAATGGTTCACCGTCGCCCAGGACCGACGTGCCGAGGTCGACGCGCAGCCCGGTCCGCGGGACGTCGAGCCCCGGGCCCGGGTACGGCCATGCGCGCCGACGACGGTCGGCTGGGCGGCCTCGTCGGCGCAGCGGACGGGGGCGGGGCAGTCGCGGTGTCGGTTGGCTCGCCGCCTGGCTGGGACGGCGACCTCCCGATCCGAACGCCGCGTGGTGGCGAGCGCACCCCTGGTCGGTCCGCGGCGGCGTCTCGGATGGCCTCGATCGAGGCCGGCGCCGTGTCAGGCCAAGGTGGCTGGCGGGGTCCGCTCAGGCGCGGCGGGCGGGCGCGAGCGCGCATCCCCGGGCGTCGCGTCGCGCAGACGTCCACCGGCGCGCTCCGCGAGGCCTCCTGCGGGACGCGGCCCGAGGCCGCCGCCGACACCCCACGGATGTTTCACGTGAAACGCGCAAACAGCGGCGCGGCGCCCTCGCGCGCGGGGTGCGCCCGGTACCCTCGGTGGCCCTTGGGCACCATCTACGCCATCGCGAATCAGAAGGGCGGCGTGGGGAAGACCACCACCGCCGTCAACCTCGCGGCCTGCATCGCGGAAGCGGGCTACCGGACCCTGCTGATCGACATCGACGCGCAGGCCAACGCCACCGTCGCGCTCGGGATCGACAAGCACACCGAGCCCAGCGTCTACGACGTCCTGCGCGGGGACGTCACCGCCGCCGAGGCGGTCATCGACACGAGCATCGACGGCCTCTCGCTGCTGCCCTCGAACCCCGACCTCGCCGCCGCGACGGTCGAGCTCGCTCGCGAGGCCGGCAGCGACGGGCGCCTGCGCGACGCGCTGGAGGGTATCCGCGAGGACTACCGCTTCATCCTGCTGGACTGCCCGCCGTCGCTCGGACCGCTGACCATCAATGCGCTGGTGGCGGCCGACCGGGTCATCGTCCCGGTCCAGGCCGAGTACTTCGCGCTCGAGGGCCTGGCGGGTCTGCTCGACACCCTCGGGCTGATCCAGCGGCGACTGAACCCGCGGCTGGCGATCGCCGGGATGCTGCTGACGATGCACGACACCCGAACCCGGCTGTCGCACGACGTCGAGCGCGAGGTCCGCGAGCACTTCCCCGAGCTCGTCTTCAAGACCGTCATCCCGCGCAACGTCCGAATCAGCGAGGCGCCGAGCTACGGCATCCCCGTGATCCACCACGATCCGCACTCCAACGGCGCGACGGCGTACTTCGACCTGGCGAAGGAGATGGTGGCCCGTGGCTAAGCCCAAGCAGCGGGGGATGGGCCGCGGGCTCGCCGCGATCCTCTCGGCCGACGAGCAGTCCGAGACCGGCACCGAGCGCCGGGCGGAGCTGCGGACCCTGCCGGTCGAGCTCGTCGTCCCGAACCCCAAGCAGCCACGCCGCACCTTCGAGCCCGAGGCGCTCCAGGCGCTCGCCGACTCGATCGCCGACCGCGGGGTCCTGCAGCCCGTCCTCGTGCGCCCGATGCCCGGGGGGCGGTACGAGCTCGTCGCGGGCGAGCGCCGCTGGCGCGCGACGCAGCTGGCGGGGCTCGGCGAGCTCCCGGCCCTCGTCCAGGAGCGCGACGACGCGACGACCCTCCAGGCCGCGCTCGTCGAGAACATGGCCCGGGCGGACCTCAACCCCGTCGAGGAGGCCCGCGCGATCTCGGCCCTCGTCGAGGACATGGGCCTCACCCGCGAGGCCGTCGGCCGGATGGTCGGCCGCTCGCGCGTCGCGATCTCGAACCTCCTGCGGATCCTCGACCTGCCGGACGAGACGCTCGACCTCATCGGCGAGGGCCGCCTGACGGAGGGGCACGGCCGCGCGGTGCTGCTTGCCGACGGGCACGACGTCCGACGCTCGCTCGGCCAGGCGGCCGCGGACCAGGGCTGGTCCGTCCGCGTCCTCGAGCAGAAGGCCCGGGCCGAGGGAACGGGCAACCGCGCGAAGCGCTCGCGCGAGGTCGCCCCGGCCGACCAGGTCGCCGCCGCGACGGACCTCAGCGACCGGCTCGGCAGGCGCATGGGCCACGACGTCGAGGTCAAGCCGAAGGGCGACGGCTTCGCGATCGAGATCCGCCTGCGCGACGCCGGCGCGGCCCGTCGCCTGATGGAGCGCCTCGACGCCTGAGGGCCACCGCTCCCTCGGCACCCCGGTCCGGGTGCGGGCCCACCGCATCGCGGGTGAGAGCGGGCGATCGGGAGGGATCGGGCACGAGGCATGCGTCGCCGTTCTGCGCTAGTCTTCCCCGTCCGCGGGGGCGATTAGCTCAGTCGGTTAGAGCGCTTCTCTGATAAGGAAGAGGTCCCTGGTTCGAATCCAGGATCGCCCACTCGGAAGGGCCCGCATCGCGGGCCCTTCGTCGTTCTGGGACCGGGTGTCGGCCGCCGCGTTCCGCCCCACCCCGGGTCGCTGCGGTGCCCGCAGGTCGCAGCGTCGCGGTGAGCGGCCGGCATCGCAGCGACCCGGGCACCAGGCGCCGGGGACGCCGGCGCGACCCGGGCGCCCCGTGTCCCGGCCCACGGTGGCCCGGATGGTCCCCCGCCTATACTCGTGGTGCAGGACGCCGAGTCGGCCTTCTGGTCCACCGCACCCTCCCCGCGGAGCAGATCCATGCAGGAGATGACCATCTACGGCGTGAGCTTCGACATGGTCGGCAAGCAGCCGATCGTGCTCCTGAAGTGCGCCGAGTCCAACCGCTTCCTCCCGATCTGGATCGGGCATCCGGAAGCAGCGGCGATCCTCATGCGCCTGCAGGGCGCCTCGACGCCCCGCCCGATGACGCACGACCTGATGGTCGACGTCCTCGAGCAGTTCGAGGTCAAGTGCACCAAGGTCGCCGTGACCGAGCTGCGCGACAACACCTTCTACGCGACCATCACCCTCGACCTGAACGGGAGGGAGGTCGAGGTCGACTCCCGCCCGTCCGACGCCCTCGCGTTCGCGGTCCGCTGTGGCGCGCCGATCTTCGCGGCGGACGAGGTCATCGAGGAGTCCGCGATCGAGTTCGACAAGGGCTCCGAGGAGGCCGACGACGTCGTCGACCGCTTCCGCAGCTTCCTGGACCAGGTCTCCCCGGACGACTTCGGCCAGCAGGGCTGACCCGCCCTGCAGGATCCCGCCCGGGTGGCGCCTCGGCGCTCGACTGCACGAGATGTTGCATCCGCGTCGTCGGCGCTCCGGCCGGCGACGCCCGCGGACGGTCCGGGGCGGTGCGTCCCGACCCACCGAGGATCGGCTTGCGCGAGCAGGCCTGACGGCGCGCTCAGGCGCCGGCGGACGCCGGCTGCAGCGCCAGCTCCACGAGCCGCGCCACCAGGGCGTCGAAGCCGATGCCCGCGGCCTCCGCGGCCACCGGCAGGTAGCTCGTGTGCGTCAGCCCGGGCACCGCGTCCACCTCGAGCACGGTCAGCTCGCCGGTGACGCGGTCGGCCAGCAGGTCGACGCGCGCGAAGCCGCGGCAGCCGAGGGCGTGGAAGGCCCGCAGGGCCAGGTCCTCGGCCGCGGCGATCGTGGCCGCGTCGAGGTCGGCCGGGCACGTGAACGTGGTCTCGCCGATCGTGTACCGCTCCGCGTAGGGGTCGACGCCACGGGGGTGGACCTCGACGACCGGCAGCGTCTCGTCGTCGAGGACCGAGACGGAGAGGTCCCGCCCGTCGACGTGGTGCTCGAGGAGCACCCGGTCGTCGTAGGAGAGCGCGGCGACGAGGGCCGCGGGCACCTCCTCGGCGCGCTGGACCATCCGCAGGCCGAGCGCCGAGCCCTGACGGGAGGGCTTGACGACGAGCGGGAAGCCGATGCGCTCGCCGACGAGGACCAGGGCGTCCGCCGCGCCGAGCTGCTTGAACGCGGACTCCGAGACGGAGACGGCGTCGGGGGTCGCGATGCCCGCCCCGGCCAGCGTGCGCTTGGCGACGACCTTGTCCCAGCAGCGCTCGCAGGCCGCGGGCGCGGAGCCCGTGTAGGGGATGCCCAGGACCTCGAGCAGCTCCTGGACCGTCCCGTCCTCGCCGTCCTCGCCGTGCAGGGCGACGAACGCGACGTCGGGCCGCAGGTCGCCGAGGGTCCGGACGAAGGCGTGGTCGATGTCGACGCCGTGGACCTCGTGGCCCAGGCGGCGCAGCGACTCCTCGACGCGCTGGCCCGTCTGCAGGGAGACCTGGCGCTCGAGCGACCGGCCGCCCTGGAGGACCGCGACCCGCATCAGGCGGTGCCCCGGCGCCGGCCGGCGGTCCGCAGGGGGACGATCGACCGGTCCGTGTCGCCGGGGCTCGCGACGGGGTCGGAGGAGCCGCCGCGGGTCGAGCCGCCGCGCGGGCGCGGAGTCCCGGCGATCGACGCGTAGAGCTCGAGCTGCTCGGCGATGACGGAGCCGATGCGGCTGACGCCCTCGCGGATCTCGTCCTCGGTGACGCCCGAGAAGTTGACCCGCATCGAGTTGCCGCCGCGGCCGTCGAGGAACGCGCCGCGCCCGGGGACGAACGCCACGTCGTGCTGCAGGGCGCGCGCGAGGAGGTCGGTCGTGTCGATCTGCTCGGGCAGCGTCAGCCACACGAAGAGGCCGCCCTGGGGCCGCGTCCACGTCGTGCCGTCGGGCATGTGCCGGGTCAGCGCCTCGAGCATCACGTCGCGGCGCGCCTGGTAGACGGTCGCCTGCTGGCGGACGTAGTCCCGCCAGTCGCGCTCGCGGAAGTAGTAGGCCACGAACAGCTGCGAGAGCGACGAGGAGTTCAGGTCGCTGCCGGCCTTGCCGATGACCATCTTCTGCCGCACCGGCGCCGGGGCCAGCGCCCAGCCGACGCGGATGCCGGGGGAGAGGATCTTCGAGAGCGTGCCGGCGTAGATCACGAACCGGCCGCCGTCGAGCGACAGCAGCGTCGGCAGGGCCTCGCCCTCGTAGCGCAGCAGGCCGTACGGGTTGTCCTCCAGGACGAGGATCTGCTGCTCGTGGGCGATCTGCACGAGCCGCCGGCGGCGCTCGAGCGACATCGTCACGCCACCCGGGTTCTGGAACGTCGGGATCGTGTAGATGAACTTCGGGCGGCGGCCCTCCGCGGCGAGGCGGTCGAGCGCCTCTTCGAGGAGGTCGATCCGCATGCCGTCCTCGTCCATCTCGATCTGGACGACGTTCGCCTCGTAGGCCGAGAACGTCGGCACCGCGCCCGGGTACGTCGGGCCCTCGGTGACGACGACGTCGCCCGGGTCGACCAGCGTCTTGCAGACGAGGTCGATGACCTGCTGGCCGCCGGAGGTCACGAGGATCTCGTCGGGGTCGACGATCGTGCCCTCCGCGGCCATGACCTCGGCGAGGCACGGACGGATCTCGGCCAGGCCCTCGGTCGGGCCGTACTGCAGCGCCCGGGCCGAGTCGCCCGCCGCCATGTGGGAGAGGACCTTCGCGAGGTCCTCGGCCGGGAAGAGCGTCGTGTCCGCCAGGCCGCCGGCCAGCGAGATGACCTCGGGCCGCTCCGTCAGCGCCATCAGGTCGCGCATCGCGGACGTCTTCATGACGCGCGTGCGCTGCGAGAACAAGCGGGCGTAGCGCTCGAGGTCGCCGGACGGGCGCTGGACCGGGGTGTGGCCGTCGAACGCCGGCACGGGACGCGCCGGCGGGGTCGCCGCGGCCGGATCCGCGGCCGGGGCGCCGGACCGCTCCGCGGCTGCCGCCGCAGCGGTGGGCCGGCGCTCGTCGTCGCCCACCCCCTGCGAGGGAGTCGGGTCCTGGTCCTCTACAGTCATGCGGGAAACGGTACCGCCCTCATGAACTATCTCCTCGACATCCTCCAAGGTCTCGGCATCGCGGCCGCGGCCGGCGCCAGCCCCTTCCTCCCGCTGGCGGTCGCCTCGGCGGCCGGCCTCGCGAACCTCGGGGCCGACTACGACGGGACCTCGTTCTCGGTCGTCGAGTCGCCCGTCGTCCTCGTTCTGGCCGTCGTCCTGGCCGTCGCGGCGATCGTCGCCCGCAGGCGGCTCGAGTCGCCGCAGGCCGAGCGCGTCCTGATCGGCCTCGGCGTGATCTTCGGCGCGGTGGTCACCGCCGCGACCGTCGCCGACCGCAGCGACACCTGGTGGCCGGGGCTGATCGCCGGCGGTCTCGCCGCGCTCGTCGTCGGCGTCGCCGTCCAGTCGCTGCTGCGCCGGACGCGCGCCCGGCTCGAGGACGAGCAGCGCACGCTGCTCTCCGTCGGCGGCGCGCTGGGCGCGGGCCTGGTGGCGCTGCTCTCGGTCGTCCTGCCTCCGGTCGGCATCCTCGCGGTGGTCGCCGGCGTCTGGCTCTTCGTCGGCGGACGGCGCCAGGACACCACCAAGCACGCCGGCCTGCGGATCCTGCGGTAGATGGCCGGGACTCGCCACGTCCACGCTCCCGGCGCGGCCGGCCGGCTCGTGATCGCCCGCCGTCCGACGCGCGGTCCGCGGCGCTGAGGGTCCTCCCATCGCGGACCCCGACGAGCGTCCGCGCCGGCGCCTGATCTTCGCCGTCGTCGACGGCTGCGACCCCGCCCAGCTGCGCCGGGCGATCGCCGAGGGCCGCGCCCCGGTCCTCGCCCGGGCCGTCGCCGAGGGCGAGCTGCACGAGTCCGTGGCCGCGTTCCCGTCCGTCACCCCGGTCTGCGCGACCGCGCTGGCCACCGGCGTGCGTCAGGACCGCCACCGGATCCCGTCGATCAACTGGTGGGACCGCACCCGCGAGCGGTACGTCGAGTACGGGTCGAGCTTCCGGGCGTCCCGGCGGCTCGGGATCGCCCGGCAGCTCGCCGACGTCACCTACCACCTCAACGGCCGCCACCTGGCGCCCGAGGTCGAGACGGTCTACGAGTCGCTCGACGACGCCGGGATCCGCACCGGGGGCACGACGTTCCTCATCACCCGCGGGCGCCATCGCCACCGCCTGGCCCGCGACCGGATGGCCACGAAGTTCTCCGCCACGCTGCTGCGCGCCCCGATGATGGGCCCGAAGGAGCTGTTCTTCGCCGACCTGGTCGCGACGCGCGAGACCGCCTGTCGGTCCCGCTTCGGCCACCCGGGGCTGCGCGACCAGCACGCCGGCTGCGTGTCGGCGCACCTGGTCGAGAACGACCTCGTCGACTTCCTCCTGCTCTCGCTGCCCGACAACGACACCCACAGCCATGCGCACGGGCCCGACGCCCAGGTCGAGTCGATCGAGGCCGCCGACCGCGAGATCGCCCGGGTCGCCGAGGCCGCCGGCGGGCTGGACCGCTTCTTCGCCGAGTGGGCGCTCGTCGTCGCGTCGGATCACTCCCACACGTTCGTCGAGCGCCGCGCCGACCCGCGTCCGGCCTTCGAGCCGTTCGGGATCACCGGGCCGTCGGGGCCGAAGAGGCGGGACCGGATCGCGTACTGCCCGGCCTCGCGTGCGGCCATGGTCTACGTCCTGGACCCGGCGGAGCGGCCGCGGCTGCTGCCCGAGCTCGTCGCGGCGGGACGCGCGGCCGACGGGGTCGAGCTCGCGGTCTGGCGCGACCCCGCGGACGGGTCGGGCGTGATCGGCGCGGGCGTCGACTCCGACGCGGAGGGCGAGCTGCGCTTCCGTCCTGCCCCCGACGGCGCCGAGCCCGACGCGTCCTCGACGCTCGACGGCGGACCCGTCGCCGTGCCCGAGACCGTCGTCCGGGACCAGCGCGGCGGGACGTGGATCGTCTCCGGGCGGCTCGGCGTCGTCGGCGCGGCGGTCTCCGCGGGCGTGCTGAAGAGCGCCAGCCACCCCGATCCGCTGGGCCGTTGCTGGTCCGCCCTGACCTGCGTGAACTCCGGTGACCTGCTGCTGTCCGCGGCCGCCGGGGCCGAGTTCCCCGACTGGGGCGGCGTCGACCACGTCGGCGGCGGGAGCCACGGGTCGCTACGGGCGGACGACGCGGTTGGCATCCTGATCCATCACGGCCTCCACGACCAGGAGGATCCGCGCGGCCGGCCCGAGCTGGCCCCGGACGCCTGGTCGATCGAGGACGCGACCCCCATGATCCGGCGCCACTTCGGCGTCGGGACGACGACGAGCACCCCGTGAGCACCTCCGAGTTCGAGCTCCCCGCCCCCTCCCCGTCGCTGCGCGTGCGGCTCGGCCAGGCCGTGCGCAGCCGGGCGGCGTGGGTCCAGCTGCTGCGCTTCGCGGTCGTCGGCGCGACCGGCACGGTCGTCAACCTGCTGGTCTACGCGGTGGCGGCCGGGCCGCTGGGCTGGGACTACCGGCTCGCGGCGCTCCTGGGCTTCGTCGTGGCGGTGACCAACAACTTCGCGCTCAACCGCATGTGGACGTTCGCCGACGCGTCCGGCCACGCCGGCTTCCAGGCCGCGCGCTTCGTCGCGGTCAGCCTGGCGGGTCTCGCGGTCAACCTGCTGGTGCTGCACGTGCTCGTCGACGGCTTCGGCGTCGGCAAGCTCGCCGCCCAGGCGATCGCGATCGGGGCGGCCACGCCGATGAGCTTCGTCGGCAACAAGCTGTGGAGCTTCGCGGAGCGGTGATGCGCCGCGCCCCGGTCCTCATCGGGGTGCTCGTGGCGTTCGTCCTGGCGCTCGCGTCGGGGCCCGCCGCGGCGGTCGCGGCCCCGCTGACGGTGACGAAGACCGTCACGTCCACCGCGGGCGCCCCGGCCACGGCCGGCGGGACGACCAACCCCCTGCAGCCGGTGGTCCGCGACGGGCCGACGGAGGCCAACAAGTTCGAGACCCCCGCGACGATGGACACGCCGCCGCGCGGGCACGTGATGACCGCCCGCCAGGCCCAGCGCCTGGCGCGGTCGGACCCGAAGATGCAGCAGGTCCGCCGGGACAACCCCGGCAGCTACGACCGGATCTTCCTCAAGGGCCAGTACCAGTGGCAGCTCTCGATCTACAAGAAGGGCAAGCCGCTCACGGAGATCGGCCAGCTCGTCATCGACGACGCCTCGAAGACGATCACCGAGTCGTGGGACGTCCCGTACGTCGCCTGGACGATGGCGCGGGGCATCGACGGCGCGTTCGGCCGCTCGATCACCAACCCCTGGCTGTGGGGCGTGCTGCTGATCCTCTTCCTCGTGCCGTTCGTCGGGCTCCGGCCCGTCCGCGGCCCGCCGGTGCCGCTGCTGCTGCTCGCGGGCTTCACGGCGCCGCTGGCCTTCTTCAACAACGCCCGCCTGGACTGGGCGGTGCCGCTGAGCTTCGGGCTGCTGCTGTCGCTCTTCGTCTGGGCCGTCGTCCGGGGGCTGCGCAAGCCGCGTTCGGAGGCCCGGACGGTCCCGATCCTGCTGCCGACCGGGGTCCTGCTGGTCCTCGGCGTCGCCCTGCTCGTCTTCCGGGCGATCCTGAACGTCGAGGACGGCAACGTCATCGACGTCGGCTACGCCAGCGTCGTCGGCGCCGACAAGATCGGCCACGGGCTGACGGCCTACGGCGTGTTCCCCGACAACGTCGGCCGCGGCGACACCTACGGGCCGCTCACGTACCTGGCGTACGTGCCGTTCGAGCAGCTCTTCCCGTGGAGCGGCAACGGCAAGTGGGACGACCTCCCCGCCGCGCACGCCGCCGCGATCGCGATCGACGCCCTGGCGGCGGCCGTCCTCTTCTTCGTCGGCCGCTCGCAGGAGGAGGACCGCGCGTCGGGTCACCGGCGCGGCGTCCTCTACGCGTACCTGTGGCTCGCCTGCCCGTGGACGGCGTACTGCCTGAACTCGAACTCCAACGACGCGCTGCCGGCCGTGATGCTCGGGCTCGTCCTGCTCGCGGGCGCCAAGCCGTTCCTCCGCGGGATGGCGGCGGGTGCGGCCGGCGCGTCGAAGATCGCGCCGTTCGTGATCCTGCCGCTCCTGATGAGCACGCGCCGGGTGGCGCCGTCGGTGCGGGTCTCGTACGGCCCGCCGTCGTTCTGGCCGCTGCGCGGGTCCGAGCGGCCTGCGCGCGAGGCCGGCCGCGGCGTGGTCAGCGGCGTCGTGCTGCTCGCCGGCGCCCTGGTGCTCGTGTTCGTCGTGTCCGTGATCGTGATGCGCGGCTTCACGTTCGGGCATCTCTTCGACCGCACGATCGGCTACCAGGCGGGGCGCCCGGCGCCGTTCATGCCGTGGGGCTTCTACGACGCGCTCGGGTGGATGCGCAACCCCGTGCGCGTCGTGGCCATCCTCTTCGGGGTCGCGATCGCGCTCTTCCCGCGCCGCCACGACGTCACCGGCACCGCCGCGCTCGTCCTGGCCGTGATCCTCGGCCTGCAGATGGCGACCGAGTACTGGTTCTACCTCTACCTCGTCTGGCTGATCCCGCTGATCGTGGCGGCGGGCCTCGCCGACCGGCCGCTGCGGTGGCCGGGGGTCGTGCCCGGCGGGCGACCGGCGGTCGTGCCGCGGATGCACGGGCCGATCGCCGAGGAGGACGCGCCGTGGGCCGCGGACGTCCGGCGGCGCGAGGCCGCTCGGCTCGCGGCGCCCCGCCGCCCGCCGGAGCACGGGTCCGGCGTCGACGCCTGAGGCCGATCAGACCTGGGGCGAGACCTGGATCGGCGTGATCGACGCGGCGGTGCGCGGCTGCTCGCCGCCGCGGATCAGCACGGCGCAGAGCCACGGATCGCGCTCGGAGGGCTCGAAGCGGACGGGCAGCTTCGTCCGCATCGCCTCGATCGCGAGCTCCTTCTTGACGCCGATCACCGAGTCGCGCGGCCCGCACATGCCGACGTCGGTGATGTAGGCGGTGCCCTTCGGCAGCACGCGCGCGTCGGCCGTCGGGACGTGGGTGTGAGTGCCGACGACGGCGGTCACGCGGCCGTCGAACTCCCAGCCCATCGCGACCTTCTCGCTCGTCGCCTCGGCGTGGACGTCGATCAGCACGTGGTCGCAGCCGCGGCGCAGGAGCTTCTCGACCTCGGCCTCGGCCAGCGTGAACATGTGGCGGCCCGGATCGAGGTGCAGGTTGCCCATGATGTTCAGGACGCCGAGCTTCACGCCGCCCGTCTCGACCACGCACGAGCCGTGGCCCGGCATCGACGCGAGGTAGTTGGCGGGCCGGACGATCTCGTCGACCTCGTCGAGGTACGGCCACACCTCGCGCTGGCGGAAGGCGTGGTTGCCGAGCGTGATGACGTCGACGCCGATCGAGAACATCTCCTCGGCGATCTTCGACGTGATCCCGACGCCGCCGGCCGCGTTCTCGCCGTTGACCACGACGAACGTCGGCCGGTGCTCGGCGCGCAGCTCGGGCAGCGCCGCCCGCAGCGCCCGGCGACCGATCGAGCCGATGACGTCGCCGACGAACAGGATGGATGGCGCTTCGGGCATCGGACCACTGTGGCAGCGGACGGGCCGGGGCGCCGGGCCCGCGGGTCGTGATGCCGGCGCCGGGCCTCCGCCCCCGTCCGCCGGTCGCGGTCGCCGAGGGCCGGGGCGCCCCGGCCCTCGGCGCGTCAGTCGACGGGCCTGGACCGCAGGTCGAGGTCCACGTCGAGCCCGAGGTCGAGGTCCGCGTCGTCCAGGCCGTGCGGATCGGGCATCCGGTCCTCGGGCGGGTGCTCGATGCGGTCGCGCAGCCCCTCGACCGCCGCGGCGATGCCGTCGCGCTCGTCGTCGGCGGGGTGGCCGCGCAGGTGGCGCTCCGCCTCGGCCAGATGCTCGCGGGCGCGCCGGACGTCTCCGAGCCGACGGAAGCCCTCGCCCAGGTTCAGGTGCAGCGACGGGTAGAAGGTGCGGACGCTGACCCCGTCGATGCCGCCCCGCTCGGCCGCGTCGTCCGCCGCCTTCAGCGCCACGAGGTCCCAGTGGACCTGCTCGGCGGGATCGCTCTGGGCGTCCGCGGTGACGTGCGCGACCCACACGCGGTGCATCGGGTCGTCGTCGCCCGCGGCGTCGAGGTCGGCCCACAGCTCGGCGTAGACCTCGCGGGCCCCGTCGCGATCGCCCTGGAGCAGCAGCCGCTGCCCCTCGAACGCGCGCCGCATCACCGGGTCGTCGTTCATCGCCGTCGCTCGGTCGTCCGCCGCACCGGGCGGACGCTAGGGACCGGGGCGGACGGGCCCGGTCTGACGGGCGTTCCGGTCCACGGCGCCGTCCGGCCCGCCGGGCGGCCGCGTCACGCGTGCGTCCAGCTCCGACGAGGTCGCGCCGTACCCCGCCGGCCACGGCCCGGGGACCCCGCCGTCCTACGATGGACCCATGGCCTTCCCGCGCTCCCGGCCCCGTCGCCTGCGTCGCACGCCCGCGCTGCGCGCGATGGTGCGCGAGACGACGCTCCGTCCCGAGCAGCTCGTCCTGCCGCTGTTCATCGGCGAGGGCCAGGACGGGCCGGTGCCGATCGGCGCGATGCCGGGCGTCGTCCGGCACACCGTGCAGGGCGCCGTCGACGCCGCCCGCGACGCCGCGGCGGCCGGCGTCGGCGGCGTGATGCTCTTCGGGATCCCGCTGCACAAGGACGCCGAGGGCAGCGGCGCGTGGGACGACGGCCAGGTCGTGCAGCTCGCCAGCCGGGCGATCCGCGACGGCGTCGACGGGATCACGGTCGGCACCGACCTGTGCCTCTGCGAGTACACGGACCACGGGCACTGCGGGCTGCTCGACGCGCACGGGAACGTGCAGAACGACGCGAGCCTCGAGCTGCTCGCCCGTGCCGCGGTCTCGCAGGCGGCCGCCGGATCCGAGGTCGTCTACCCCTCGGACATGATGGACGGGCGGATCGGCGCGGTCCGCGACGCGCTCGACGCCGCGGGCCACCAGGACACGGTGATCGTCGCCCACTCCGGCAAGCTCGCGTCGTCCTACTACGGCCCGTTCCGCGAGGCCGCGGGCTCGACGCCGGCGTTCGGCGACCGCCGCAGCTACCAGATGGATCCGGCCAACGGCGACGAGGCGATCCGCGAGGCACGGCAGGACGTCGAGGAGGGCGCCGACATGATCATGGTCAAGCCCGCCGGCCCCGCGCTCGACCTCGTCCGCCGGACGAAGGAGGCCGTCGACGTGCCGGTCGCCGCCTACCAGGTGAGCGGCGAGTACTCGATGATCAAGGCCGGCGCCGCGGCGGGCTACGTCGACGAGGCCCTGGTCTCGATGGAGTCGCTCCTCGCGATCCGCCGCGCCGGCGCGAGCTCGATCGCGACCTACTTCGCGGTCGACGTGGCCCGCGCCCTGCAGGGCTGACGCTCCGGCGACGCCGACCAGGACGAGGCTGCCTCTGCGCCATCGCTGACGGTCTCCCCACGCGGTCCGGGCGGGGCACGGCCTTGTACCCGGCAGACGTCGCCGTCGGGCGCGCCGGTCGGTGCCCTGGCGCGTCGCGCGCCATGTCGCCGGCGGTCGGTCTGCGGGGCCCGGTCCGGCGGCGCAGGACGTTCGGCCCGGGTGCCGTCGCCGTCGGGCGCGCCGATCGCGACCCGACCGTTGCCCTGGCCCGGGCCGCGCCCGTCTACCATGGGACGATCGACCTGAGGAGCCCGCATGGCCACCAGTGACAAGACGGCTGTCCCGAAGATCCGCAGCCGCAAGGACGGATCCGCCGTTCCCTTGGACGCGACCGACAAGTCGCTGATGAACACCCTGCAGGGTGCGTTCCCGCTGGTCCCGCGTCCGTACGCGGAGATCGCGACCCGGGTCGGCATCTCCGAGGACGAGGTCCTCCAGCGCACGCAGCGGCTGGAGAAGGAGCGGATCATCCGCCAGGTCACCCCGATCTACGACACCCGCGCGTTCGGGTACGGGTCGATGCTGGTGGCGGCGAAGGTCGACCCCGAGAACCCGTGGCGTCCGGCGAAGGTCATCAACGACCACCCCGGCGTGTCGCACAACTACCTGCGCAACCACGACTTCAACATGTGGTTCACGCTCGCGGTCGAGGAGGACTCCAAGCTCGGCCTGCAGGGCACGCTCGACGTGCTGCAGGAGCTGACGGGCGCGGAGTCGATCCGGCAGCTGCCGACGCTGCAGCTGTTCAAGATCCGCATGGATCTCGACATGGCGGGCGACACGAAGGACCTCGCCACCGCCGGCGTGGCCGTCGCGCCGGCCGAGACGGAGCGCCAGCCCTACGACGAGTTCGACAAGAAGGTCGTCCGCGCCACCCAGGGCTCGCTGCCGATCGTCCAGGAGCCGTTCGCGCCCGCCGCGGCGGAGCTGGGCATCTCGGTGCAGAGCCTGCTGGAGCACCTCGAGGGCATGACGGAGCGCAAGCTCCTGCGCCGCGTTGCCGCGATCCTCTTCCACCGTCGCGCGGGCTTCTCCGCCAACGGGATGGGCGTGTGGCAGGTCGACCCGGACCGGATCGAGGAGATCGGCATCCGGATGGCCGCCTACCGCGGTATCAGCCACTGCTATCAGCGGCCGACGTACGCGGACTGGAAGTACCAGGTCTTCACGATGGCCCACGGGCGCTCCAAGGAGGAGTGCGACGCGATCCTCGACGCGATCGCCAACGAGGTCCCCGGGATCGAGGACCGCTCGACGCTCTACAGCTCGACCGAGTTCAAGAAGATCCGGCTCATGTACTTCACCGAGCAGTTCAAGGACTGGGAGCGCGTGAACGCCGGGGTCTGACCGCCGTGCCGATCTCCCTCACCGACGCCAAGTCGGCCGAGCTCTTCGCCCGCGCCCGCCGCGTCCTCCCCGGCGGGGTCAACTCGCCGGTCCGCGCGATGCGGTCGATCGGCCGCGACCCGCTCTTCGTCGAGCGCGCCCGCGGCGTCGACCTGCTCGACGTCGACGGCAACCGCTTCGTGGACTGGGTCTGCTCGTGGGGCCCGCTGATCCACGGGCACGCGCACCCCGACATCCTCGCCGCGATCCACCACGCGGCGGCGGCGGGCACGACGTTCGGCGCGCCCACGACCGCCGAGGTCGAGATCGCCGAGGAGATCGCCCGGCGCGTCCCGTCGGTCGAGATGCTGCGGATGACCTCGTCCGGCACCGAGGCCTCGATGAGCTCGATCCGCCTCGCGCGTGCGGCGACCGGCCGCGACGTGATCGTGAAGTTCGCCGGCCACTACCACGGCCACGTGGACGGGCTGCTGGCCGACGCCGGGTCCGGCCTCGCGACGCAGGGCATCCCGGCGTCCGCGGGCGTCCTGGCCTCCGCGACCGCGGCGACGATCGTCGTCCCCTGGAACGACGAGGCCGCCGTCCGGGCCGCGCTCGAGGAGCACGACGTCGCCGCCCTGGTCTGCGAGCCCTACCCCGGCAACATGGGCCTCGTCCCGCCGGCCGACGGCTTCCTGCCCTTCCTGCGCGCCGTCACCGAGGAGCACGGCGCGCTCCTGATCTTCGACGAGGTCATCAGCGGCTTCCGCGTCGGCCCGGGCGGCGCCCAGGAGCGCGAGGACGTCACGCCCGACCTCACGGTCATGGGCAAGATCGTCGGCGGCGGCCTGCCCGCCGCGGCGTTCGGCGGCTCGCGCGAGCTGATGGAGCGCCTCGCCCCGCTGGGCGACGTCTACCAGGCGGGCACGCTCTCGGGCAACCCGCTGGCCGTGGCCGCCGGGCTCGCCAGCCTGCGGATGCTCGACGACGCCGCGTACCAGCGGCTCCACGCGACGACCGAGGCGCTCGCCGCCGGCCTGCGCGAGGCGGCCGGCGACCGGCCCGTCCAGGTCGTCAGCGTCACCGGCCTCGTGACGGTGTTCTTCAGCGCCACGCCCGTGACGAACTACGACGAGGCCAAGGCCTGCGACACCGAGGCCTACGCCCGCTGGTGCCGCGGCCTGCTCGCCCGCGGGATCTACGCCCCGCCGTCGCAGTTCGAGGCGATGTTCGTGTCGCTGGCCCACGAGCCCGAGCACGTCGCCCAGACCGTCGAGGCGGCTGCCGCGGCGTTCGAGGGCGCGTGGTGACCGAGACCGAGGCCGTGGCCCCCGCGCTGAGCGCGCTCGCCGCCGCCCTGCGCGACGAGGGCGGGCTCCTCGCCGCCGTCGTCCGCGACCCCGCCCCCGACGCCGACCGGACGATCGCGACCGCGGTCGAGGCCGGACCACGGTCGTCGGTCGTCGGTCCGGCCCTCGCGCTCGCCGCCGAGGCGACCCGCGAGGCCGAGCTCCTCCACCACGCCCCCGAGCTCGCGCGCGTCGTCGCGACCGACGACCGGGACCTCGCGCTGCTCGCCGGCGACCGCCTCTACGCCCTCGGGCTGGAGCGCCTCGCCGAGGGCGGGTGGACCGACGACGTCGCGACGCTCGCCGACATCGTCGCCCTGGTCGCGCGCTTGCACGCGGTCCCGGCGTGGGCGATCGGGCCGGCCCGCGTGGGCTCGCCGGCGACCGGGACGGGTGCCCCCGAGGAGGCCGCCGCGCGCACCGCCGACCTCTGGGCGGCCGCCGCGGCCGCTCTGGGACGGGGCGCGGGCTCCCCCGCGGCCGCGCTCTTGCGCGACGTCCGCGACGGCCAGGTCCCTGATTCCTCCGCCCTTCGCGCGGCCGCGACGGCCCCTGACGACGGGTCCTACACCCCCTAGCACGCCGAGCGGACTCCAAGCGCGGATCAAGCGAGGCCCCGGGCAGGTACGATCCGGCGGTCCTCACGCTTCCCTCGTGGGACGACGCAGGAGCCTCACACGTGTCCGATCGACGCCCAGCGCAGAGCAAGTACACCCTCGACCGCGGAATCCCCGGCGCCTTCGAGGGGGAGACCGTCACGCGTCGCCGCCTCATGGTGTTCGCGGCGAACGCCACTGCCGGTGTCGCCATCGGTGGCGTCGCCCTCTCAGCAGCCGGATTCGCGCTCGGGCAACCGTTCGTGGAGGTGGATACCGGCTGGCACGACATGGGCCCGCTGGACGAGATCCCGAACGACACGTACGTGCCGCGGGTCATCACCCTCGACCCCAAGACCGGCCAGGTCGGCAAGTCGACGGTCTACCTCCGCCAGCGCAACGACGCGGTCGACAAGGAGCCCGCGGACCAGTGGAACAAGGTCATCGCGATCTCGTCCCGCTGCATGCACATGGGCTGCCCGGCCCGCTACGTGCAGGCCGCGAAGAACTTCGTCTGCCCGTGCCACGGCGGCGTCTACGACTTCCGCGGTGAGGTCGCCGCCGGTCCGCCGGTCCGCCCGCTGGACCGCTTCTACACGCGCATCGGTGACGACGGCCGCGTGCAGGTCGGCAAGCGCTTCTCCGTGAACTCGCAGATCAAGCGCTTCTCCCCGCGCCCGCCCGGTCAGCCGCTCGACGGCATCGGGCAGTACCTGTTCCCGTCGCGCCCGACCCAGCGCAAGCTCCCGGGCACCTGATCCTCATGGCGAAGTTGAAGCTCTTCCCCTCCTTGCCCTCCGGTCTGAAGCCCGCGACGCGGCCCAGCGACGCGGCCGTCAAGTCGAGCCCGATCGGCGCCGCCCGCGACGCCGGCATCCACGCCGTCGACTGGGTCGACGAGCGCACGTCCCTCTCGGGCACGATGCGCTGGGTCATGTTCCGGCCGATCCCCAAGGGGACGAACTGGTTCTACACCCTGGGCACGGCCACGATGGTGGCCTTCATCAACCAGGTCATCACGGGCGTCGTGCTCGGGATGTACTACGAGCCGTCCGCCACCCGCGCGTACGAGTCGATGAAGTACATCAACAACGAGGTCTTCCTCGGCGAGTTCGTGCACGGCATGCACCGCTGGGGCTCCACCGTGATGGTGGTGCTGATCTTCCTGCACATGGCCAGGACGTTCTTCTTCGGCGCGTACAAGTACCCGCGTGAGCTGAACTGGGTCATCGGTGTCGTGCTGCTGGTCCTGACGATGCTGATGTCGGTCACCGGCTACCTGCTCCCGTTCGACCAGCGCGCCTACTGGGCGTCGGTCGTGGCGATGAACATCGCCGGCAACGCCCCGATCGTCGGGCCGTTCACGCCCGACCTCGCCCTGGGCGGACCGGACGTGACGACGCTGACGCTGTCGCGCTTCTACCTGATCCACATGATGATCATCCCCGGCGCGCTGATCGCGCTGATCGGGGCCCACCTGTACCTGGTGATCAAGCTGGGAACCACCGCCCCCCCGTGGGTCCGGGCTGACAAGGTCAGCGCCGGCCTGAAGGAGCACGAGGAATGAACCAGCGCGAGAAGGAGGAGTACCTCCGCGAATACGCCGTCCTGAAGTCGCAGGGGAAGCCGTTCTTCCCCTACATCATCGTCAAGGACGGCGTGATGATGATCGTCGTCATCGGCGTCATCATGCTGCTCTCGCTGCTGCTGGGTGGCGAGCTGACGTCGAAGGCCGACGCGACGACGACCACCTACGCGCCACGGCCGGAGTGGTACTACTTCTGGGCCTTCGAGCTGCTGCGCGTGGTCAAGCCGCCCTACCTCGTGGGCGTCGCGACGGTCGGGATTCCGACGATCGCGATCCTGCTCCTGATCCTGCTGCCGTTCTACGACCGCAACCCGGAGCGCCACCCGCTGCGCCGGCCGATCGCGACGACGACCGGCATCTTCATCATCGGCGCGATGTTCTTCCTCTCGTACCTCGGTGCCGAGGCCGGCGCGCCGTCGCAGATCGAGCTCGGTCCGCCCAAGGCGATCCGCGAGGCCGGCGGCGCGACGCTCACCAAGTGGGACCAGGGGCGCAAGCTCGTGGCCCAGAGCTCGTGTGGTGGTTGCCACAAGATCGGCGAGAACGGCAACGACGGCCCGGGGCCGCCCCTCACGGAGATCGGAGACCGCCTGAAGGCGGGCGCGATCCGCGAGACGCTGATCAACCCGACCCGCCCGATGCCGTCCTTCGCGGACCTCGGCGCGGACAAGATCGACAAGATGGCGTTCTTCCTGGCCTCGCTGAAGAGCGACGCCGACGAGAGCCACGAGACGGTCGAGGAGCTCCGGAACGAATCCGGTGGCGACTCGCCGTCGGGTGTCGAGCCGTCGCGGTCGGGCTCGCAGCCCTAGCCGACGGATGCCGGTGGCGCGCCGCGCGGCGCGCCACCGCACGGAGGTCGCCGACGGGAGA
>NZ_JBFAPC010000035.1:0-40505 GCF_040675535.1 Patulibacter sp. NPDC049589
GTCAGCATCATCATCGCCGTCATGTGGTCGACGGGGATCTGGAAGAAGCCCTGGACCTGACCGGCGTGCAGGTCCATCGTCAGCACGCGGTCCGCACCGGCGGACTCGAGCATCCGGGCGACCAGGCGCGACGAGATCGGCTCCCGCGGGGCGCTCTTCTTGTCCTGCCGCGAATACCCGTACCACGGCGTCACGGCGATCACGCGGTGCGCACTGGCACCGACCGCGGCATCGATCATCACCAGCAGCTCCATCAGCGCGTCGTTGGCACCGATGCCCGTCTCCGGATTGCCACACGTCGGCTGGATGATGAAGACGTCGGATCCACGGATCGACTCCTCGAAACGGCAGTAGACCTCACCGTTCTGGAACGTCTTCAGCGTGACGGGGGCAAGCTCTATGTTCAGCCGGCCCGCGATCCGGGAGGCGAGCGCCAGGTTCGCCCTCCCAGACGCCATCATCATGCGCCTCTCGAACCCGAGGGTGATCTGCGTCTGGCTGTCCGAGGACGTCGTCCGCGCGATCGTCGCCCCCATGTCTACGCCGAGACGGGATCGTCGGACCGCGTTGCGCGCAGACCCTCGATCGCCGAGCTGTAGTAGTGCTCGGGCACCGGCTGCTCGCTGCGGGCGATCAACTCGGAGAAGTCCCACTTCTTCAGCAGCTGACCGTTGCGGAACACCGGCCGGAGCACGTTCTCCTCCCCCGGGATTGAGTCGCGTCGCACGGTCCGGTAGTCGCCGTCGACGTGCTGCAGGGCGAGCCGACCGGGCTTGGAGTGCTTCATGGTGTCGCCGGACGGTGCCTTCGCGACGTCGCGCCACTCGCCGTCGACGCACACCGCGCTGGCCTTCATCGCGAAGCCCATCGTGTCGCGGTTGCTGTGCTGGAGCAGACCGCCGCCCATACCGAACACGGTGTTGTCCGCGGCCAGGCCCCGGCGCTCGAGCTCGATGAACACCTCGGGGAGCGAGAACCGGTTGACACCGTCGCCCTGCACGACGCGGATGTAGTCCGGCAGGATCTTGAAGCCCTTCGAGTTGACGCTGTAGCCGAAGGACTCCATCAGCCACTCGGTCGTGTCCGCGGTGACCTGGATGACGTCGCCGGAGTCCGGGCGGATCCCCACGAGGCCCGGGAAGTTCTTGATCTGCTCCTTGAGCTGGACGCCGATGATGTTCTTGACCGCGTTCTCGTGGTCGTAGCTGTCGGTCAGCAGCAACGCGACGCCGTTGTCGGCGTAGAGGTCGAGCATGTTCGCCATCGCGTCGGCCTCGTAGTCACGGCCCCATGCGGTGAAGCCGGCGTGCTCGGAGTTGGGCCCCGAGTTCGAGGGCGCCACGGCGTTGTAGTACTTCTTGGCGGCGAGGATGCCCGGCACCGTGTCGCTCTGGGAGAAGTTGACCAGATGGGCGAGGCCGCCCAGCGCGGCGGACTCCATCGAGCTGACGCCACGGGCGCCGTAGTCGTGGAGGATGTGGCGCACCAGCTGCGGGTTGTCCGAGGTGCGTGCGAAGGCCTCGATGACCTGCTGCTTGGCCATCCAGCTGATGGTGCCGATCGTGGTGGGGTACCAGATGGCCCGCAGCAGGGCGGTCTCGAAGAAGCTCGTCGCCCACCAGTACTTGGGGTCGGTGTTGATGACCTGGACGAGGACGTTCTTGATCGGCAGGACCATCCCCTCGGGGACCGCCTCGATCTCCACGGGCAGGAATCCACCGTGGTCGTTCAGGACGCCGAGCCAGAGGTCCCGGTCGAAGTGCATGCCCTGCTCGCGCTCGGTGAACTCCGCCTCGTCGATGTCCTCGAGGGTGATCGGGTGCATCAGGTACTCGCGGATGAACGCCTGCAGGCCGACGAACATCGTCACCGGCATGTCCCCGTCGCGCGCCTCGATGTAGCTGGAGACGTACTGGGTGCCCTTGGGGTAGAGCTGGTAGTGACAGTGCTTGTAGTTGTCGGTGTTGATGATGATGTTGTGGAAGTTGTTGTAGCTCGTCATCGCGCGCTCCTAGAGGATGTGTGTCGGTAAGCCATGTTCAGGACGGAGGTCATCGGGCAGCGGCGGGTTCGCCCGCCGCGCCCTCGGTGCCCGCAGCTGCACCGCGGCCGCCGGCCGCCCAGCGGACGATCGACGCCCAGAGTTGCGGGTACTGGGACCAGCTGACGAACGCGGGGGGCGCCCAGTGCGGCGCGCAGTCGGAGGCGAACGCCACCGAGCGGCCGAGCCCGAACTCGCCGACCGTGATCAGCGGGTCCTCGCCGACCTGGACGATCACGCTCGCGTCGCCCTTGGCGACGAGCCGGTTGTAGCCGAGCAGGATCGGCCATTCACCGTGGGTGCCCGCGATCGCACCGTGGTCTGACGCGACGACGCAGGGCGACGCACCCTCGGGGATCTCGACCCGGTCGTCGTGGTCGAGCATGCGGACCGGCAGCACGTCCGCCAGCGGGCTCGCGCCGTACCGGGCACGGCCGTCGATCCCGGCGAAGGACAGGTACCCGCCGATCATCAGCAGCCCGCCCCCGCCCGAGACGTAGTCGACGAGCAGCCTGAGCCGGTTCACGCTCGGCTCCGAGCGGAGGAACACGTCGTCCGTGAGAAGGAACGAGTTGGCTCCGACGTCGCTGATGACCACGACGTCGTAGCGGCCCAGGTCCTCGGCGTCCGTCGGGAAGCGCGTCGTGATCTCGTGCGCCCGGACGTAGGTGACCGCATGACCGGCGTCGGCCAGGGCGGCCAGGAAGACGCCGCCCCCTTCCTCGTACTCCGTCGAGTGGAACTGGTCGAAGCCCTTCATGTGGACCGTGTGCTTGACCCACGACTCGCCGACGACGAGGACGTTGAGGCTCGGGTGACTTGGGGGCATTTCTCTCTTCACGTTCAGCATATGTAGAAACGTATCTAGTTCGTAGGCTACACGGACCCGATGCAGCGCCGCAAGCGGACGTTTCAGGCCTTGTCCGCCAGCACGACTCCGGGGGCGCCACTCACCGGGGTGCTGCTCGCCGGCGCATCCTCGTACGGCGTGGGCGGCGCGTGCCAGTAGTGCTCGTCGAGGCCGACGATCTCCGTCTCCTCCTTCACGCGCAGGCCGATCGTCTTCTCCAGCCCGAGGATCACGACCAGACCGGAGATCAGCGCGATGGCCAGGGTCACACCGAGGCCCGCCAGCTGCCAGCCGATGCTGATCGAGGCGTGCTGGGGCGCGTACTCGCCGGTCAGGCCGAAGTACCCACCGGTGTGCTTGCCAGACCCGACGATCCCTGCCACCAGCACCGAGTAGATGCCGCCGCCGAGGGCCAGGGGGACGATCTTCTTGTCATCGATCCGCAACACGAAGAGCAGTCGATAGACGCCGTAGACCACGAAGCTTGCAACGAAGGCGATGATCACGATCTCCCACGGCTGGGCGATGTCCAGGCTGGCGCCCGCACCGATGTAGCCCGCCGGCACGCCGATGAGCGCCATGATCGGGTTCCTGGTCCGGTAGGCGATCAGCGCGCCGCCGATGCCGCCCCCGATGTAGGACACGAAGACGTTGACCAGGGCGATCCCGAAGCCGCTCGTCGTGAGCGAGATGCCGAAGTAGCCCTCCTTCGAGACGAAGTAGCCGCATCCGAGGAACGCGAACGGGGCCGCGAACAGCAGCACGCCGACGCCCAGGGCCGTCCAGCTGAGGTTGTGCGGGATCGGCCCCATCGTGCGGGCGTCGGCGGCGAAGGCCCCGAGCCGCGGCCCCGCCCGCCAGGCCAGCAGCAGCGCCCAGACCCCGACGACGATGTACAACGAGTAGCTCCCGATGTAGTCGTGGACGCCGCGATTGGTCAGCGGGCTCGTCGATCCCCAGGTGTAGTAAAGGGCGACCGGGATGACGATGGCCCCGAGGATCAGGCTCATGATGTACATCGGCAGGGCCTTGACCCGCTCGAGCCCGGCCGAGTGCAGCAGCGCCGCCCCGACCATCGCGTAGGCGACGAAGAAGACCGCGAAGATCTGGAAGACGTCCGCCTCCGGGTAGGCCTTCGGATCCAGGTCCTGCGAGAAGTGCGTCATCGCCGGGCCGAACAGCGACCAGTCGTGCAGCGCCTGCCTGATCGGGTGCGGCGTTCCGAAGGCCTGGTAGTACTGCGACTGCCAGAACGCGTAGCCGATCGCCGCCATACCCAGGCCGGCGAGGAGCGCCCCCACGAGCTTCTGGATCCAGGTGTCGAGGAGGTTCTTGCGACGCACGAGGCCCGCGTCGATCAACCCGACCGCGACGACGACGAACAGCAGACACACCGTTGCCATCGCGTAGAAGATGTCCTGCGTGAACAGGTCGCTCGTGACCTGACCTGCGAACGAGCTGACCACTGGTGTCGGCGCCCCCATGGGACCGTTCCTTTCGATCGGTTGATGTCCTGGCCGATCCCCGGGGCGCCGATGGCCGAGAACTCAGCGCACGCGACCCGCGGTACGGCCCGGACGACTAGAAACGAATCTAGTCGCCTTCCGTGGGAGTCGTCTATGGCCCGGGATAGAAACGTGTCTATCCAATTGGCCAGCCGGACAGAGAGGCCCCATCCGGGCCGGGCGGAGGACGGACCCGTGGTCGACGTGTGGCCCCTGCGGCGCTAGGCATCCACGCCGCCGATCCGGACGAGCTTGTGATTGACGAACTCGTCGAGCCCGTACTGTCCGAGCTCTCGCCCGAAGCCTGAGCGCTTGGTCCCGCCGAACGGCATGTTCGGTCCGTCGCCGCTGACGCAGTTGATGAACACCATGCCGACGTCGAGCGCCTCGGCGACCCGGACGGCCTGCTCCCGGTCCGACGAGAAGACGTACGCCCCGAGCCCGAAGGGGCTGTCGTTGGCCAGCGTGATCGCCTCCTCCTCGGACGCGACGCGGTAGGCCTGGGCGACGGGGCCGAAGAACTCCTCGGAGTACGCGTCGTTGCCGGGGCCGATGCCGGCGAGGAGCGTCGCCGGGAAGAAGTTCCCGTCCGGCGTCCCGCCTCCCGCGACCACCGAAGCGCCCTGCGCCACTGCGTCCCCGAGTTGCGCGCTGAGGCGGTCGGTCGCCGCCGCCGACGACAGCGGGCCGAGGAACCCGCCGCCCGGCTCGGTGGGATCGGCCGGCACGAGTGCGGCCAGCGCAGCCCCGAAGGCCTCGAGGAACGGCTCGTAGAGCTCGTCCAGGACGATGAAGCGCTTGGCGCCGTTGCAGGTCTGGCCGGTGTTGAACATGCGCGCGGCCACCGCCGCCTCGACGACGGAGCCGAGGTCGTCGGCCGACAGCAGGACGAAGGCGTTGGATCCGCCGAGCTCGAGGACGACCTTCTTCAGGTGCCGGCCGGCGATCTCGGCCACGGCAGCGCCGGCGCGCTCCGATCCGGTCAGCGAGATGCCGCGCACACGGGGATCCGCGATCACCGACTCGATCTGCTCGTGGGTCGCGTAGAGGTTGACGTAGGCGTCGGCGGGCACCCCCGCGTCGCGGAACATCCGCTCGATCGCCGCCGAGGACTCCGGGCACTGGGGTGCGTGCTTGAGGAGGATCGTGTTGCCCACCAGCAGGTTCGGCGCCGCGAACCGGCCCACCTGGTAGTAGGGGAAGTTCCACGGCATGATGCCCAGCAGCACTCCGAGCGACTGGCGTCGGACGATCGCGCTGCCGCCCGTTCCTGCGGGCACGTCGAGGGGCTGGTCCGCCATCAGCTCCTCCGCGTGCGCAGCGTAGTACTCGTAGATCCCCGCCGTGAAGTCCACCTCGCCGAGCGCCTGCTCGATCGGCTTCCCCATCTCGGCGACGATGGTCTCCGCCAGCTCCTGTCGCCGCTCGACGTGCAACCGACCGACGCGGCCGATGATCTGCGCCCGCTCGCCGAGCGAGGTGCGACGGGACCAGCCGACGTGGGCGGCGTCCGCACGCTGCACCGCACCGCGCAGATCCTGGTCGGAGATCGTCGGGTACTCCTCGAGCTGCGCTCCGGTCGCCGGGTTGACGATTGCGTACATGCTCATATGGCCTCCTGACGAGCCGCCGGTCGAACGAGCGGCGGCTGTTGCTAGAATCGTTTCATCATAGGACGACGGCCGGACGTGGCGCGTCGGAACTACGCCAATGACTCAGCGCGTTCCTGCTGGCCGGCACAGCCTAGAGACCACGAGAACCGTTTGCACTATCCATCTGGCCTATCGAGACCTCGGCGCCTGATTCGGAACGGCCCAACGCGCGTGGAGCCCTCCGGGTCCGCCGACGCGGCCGTACGCCGGTCATGGCCCGTCCACCACGAGCAGTGCGAGGGAACGCGATGAGCATCGAGACGATCAACCCTGCGACCGGCGAGACGCTTGCCGGCTACGACGAGACCACCGACCGCGAGATCGACGCCCTCCTCGGTCGAGCGCAGTCGGTGTCCGCGGACTGGGGCTCACGCCCGGTGTCCGACAGAGCGGAGGTCCTCCGCGCGTTCGCGCGGGACCTGCGTGCGCGTTCGGAAGCTCTGGCCGTCCTGGCGACCAGCGAGATGGGCAAGCCGATCCGCGAGAGCCTCGCGGAGGTCGAGAAGTGCGCGTGGACGTTCGAGGTCTTCGCCCGGGACGGCCCGAGGATGCTCGAGCCCACGGCGATCGACACCGGTGCGGTCGAGTCCTACGTCTCGTACGCCCCGCTGGGGGTGTTGTTCGCGATCATGCCGTGGAACTTCCCGTACTGGCAGGTCGTGCGAGCGCTCGCGCCGGCGCTCATGGCCGGCAACGCCGTCGTCCTCAAGCACGCGCCCTCGACCGCGGGTGCAGCGCTCGCCCTGGCCGGCGTCGCGCGCGCAGCTGGCGTCCCCGAGGGCGTCTTCTCGGTCGTCCTCGCCGGCTTCGACCGCACGCCGGGGGTCAGCGACCGGATCATCAGCGACCCGCGCGTGCAGGCCGTGACGCTGACCGGCTCCACCGGCGCCGGGCGAGCGGTCGCCGCGATCGCCGGACGCGAGCTGAAGAAGTCGGTCCTCGAGCTCGGCGGCAGCGACCCGTTCGTGGTGCTCGCCGACGCCGACCTCGACGCTGCCGCCGCCTGGGCGGTTCGCAGCAGGTTCCAGAACGCCGGGCAGTCGTGCATCGCGACCAAGCGGCTGATCGTCGAAGACGCCGTCGCGGAGCGGTTCATGGAGAAGATGCTTGCCCGCGTCGACGAGTTGCGTCTCGGAGACCCCTCCGAGACGACGACGACGGTGGGCCCGATGGCACGACGGGATCTGCGCGATCTCGTCGCCGACCAGGTCCAGCGGTCCGTCGACGCCGGCGCGCGGCTCGTGCGCGGCGGACGGATCCCGGACCGTCCCGGGTTCTACTACGAGCCGACCGTGCTGGACCACGTCACCCCGGAGATGGCGGTCCTCCGCGAAGAGGTGTTCGGTCCCGTCCTGCCGGTCGTCCGGGCCGCCGACGCCGACTCGGCCGTCGCCCTCGCCAACGCCACCGAGTTCGGTCTCGGCTCCAACGTATGGACGTCCGACCTCGAGCGCGGGAAGTCCATCGCTCGCCGAGTCGCAGCCGGTCACACCGCGATCAACGGCATGACGAGCTCGGACCCCCGGCTCCCGTTCGGCGGCATCAAGTCCTCAGGCTACGGTCGCGAGCTATCGAGCCTCGGACTCCACGAGTTCGTCAACGTCCACACCGTCGTGGTCAACCGATCCGAAGGGCCAGGCGGAGTAGAGACGGCGAGCGAGTAGCTGCTCGCACCGCCGTGTCGATCGAGGGCCGCGAAGCGGTCCTCGATCGGGCCGGTGACGCGGTTCGCGGTCGTCCTGAGAACGAGGAACGCGGCATCGAGGGTGTTCGCGGGCAGGGGCGACCGCGGCGGGTACTACCGGTCGATGGATGAGGTCCCGCGCCGGGGTCAGCCGGGCGGCGCAAGCGCGCGAAGCCGGCCGAGCACGGCCATGAACTGCGCCTCCCACGGCCACCGCGCCGGCATCGAGAGCCGGACCTGCCGGCCGTGGCGGGTCAGCCGGCCGGGCACCGAGAGCAAGCGGTCACGGATCGTCCTAGCGGTCCGGATCGTGCTGCCCGGCAGCCCCAAGGTCTGCGTCCACCGCAGCAAGTTGTGCGCGAGCGCCGCAAGGACGGTCCACGCGCCGTTGGCGTTGAACCGGCCGGACGGGAAGTGCGCCAGCCCTTGGTCTTTGAGGTCGCGGATCGAGAGCTCGACGACCGCGTGCTGGCGATGCTCGGCCTCGACCACATCGACCTTGTCGGTGCGGTTGGTGAAGAACGGAAAGTGTCGCCACTCCGGAAACATCTCGTCCTGCTTCCCGCGCAGCCGCACGCGGCGAACGATCAGCCGGCCGCCGTTGAACGTCGTCTCCGCAATCTCCGCCACCCCGGTCTTCGGATAGTCCTCAATGACCGACCAGGCGTCGTCATCGATCGCCTCGACCGCCGCGCGGATCGGCTTCTGCATCCGCGCGCCGATCGAGTACAGCCAGCCCGCCGCTTCGAGCTTTCCCATCAGCTTGGTGTTCCAAAACCCGGAGTCCGCGCGCAGCAGCTTCTCGCCGTTCGCACCGGCGCGCTGCAGGCGCGGGAGGAGCTCGTCGACGAACCGCAGCACGCCGCGGGCGGTGTTCGCAGAGCCCTTCCGAAACCTGATGTGGAGCACCTCGCCGGTGTCCGCCCTGGTCGCCAGCAGCGGGTGGTAGCCGCGGACCTTGGAGTACCCGTACGACGTGCCCTCCTTGGCGTAGTCGTGGGTCTGGCCGACGAACGAATCGACATCCACCACCAGCCGGCCATCACCGGGGCCCGCACCGCAGGTCCACGCCCGTCGGAGCACTTCCGCGAAGACCCGGTCGAGCTGCCGGACGTGCCCGAACGTGAACGCCCGCAGGAACGTGCCGAGCGTCGGCGGTGCCAACGCCGCGAACCCGAGGACCGCCTCGGTCTGCCCGGCCTTGAGGATCGCGCAGTCATCGATCGAGTCCGCACCCAAGGTCATCGCGTGCACAACGGATGAGACCTTCCGGCCGACGTTCGCCGCACCCGCGACATCGCCGAGCGACAGCCACCGGTCGACCAAGTCGACGAGCCCGAGCCTGTCGGCGAGGACCGCGGGGAGCATCACGCCGGCGTTGGCGACGACCCGCTCATCATCAAACGAAACGACCGCGTGGTCGTGCACCATGTGGGCGACCTCCCGAGCGGTGCCGCGGCTGCTGCAACCAGCCGCTTTCAAGCCCCGCTTGGGAGGTCATCCTCTCCAACCGTCCCGACAGAACGGTGGATCCGGGCTAAGCGTCGCGGCGAACGAGCCTGAGCGCTTCACCGTGCGGCATGGTCGACGGGACACGGGATGGCGTGATCGGGGAGCTGCGGGCCGCACCGTGCCGGCCCCGTCACGTCGAAATGGGGTGCTGCCGCAGCGACGATTCGCGCGTCACGGCCGTGGTTCGACCCCCGGAACCAGCGCCGTCGGCGTCCTCGAACCGAGGCGCAGACGGGGTTTGCGGGTTTGGGCCCGTGGGCCGCGATCGCCCCGACGCGGCTGCGGCGGACGACGAATCCCGGGGGTCGATGTCTGGGGTTCCAGGGAGTCGGCCTCTGCCAATCACCCGCCCGTTCCGCCGGTTGGGGGATGGCGCCCGGGGCGTCCTGGCGGGATGGTTGAATCTTTCAACGACCCGACGAGCTGCGAGGCTCGTGGTCACCATCGAGCACCGGCCTTCGGGCATGGGTCGACGACCCGTCCCGACCGCCGGTCCCCCTGCCCGGTTTCCGATCCCCCACTCCATGTCCCCCACCTCTAACACCCTCGAGCGGCGCCGCGCCACGGCCCGCCCCCGCTCGACCGTCAAGGCTCCTCGCCGGGGCGCTGCGGTCTCGGCGTTCACCACCGCGGCGCAGCAGACGATCGGCACCGCCGACACCGCGGACGCGCCGTCGCTCGACGCGCGCTGGCGCCACGTCCACGAGTCGGTCGAGCTCGTCGTCGAGGTCGCGCTCGCCGGGCAGCTGTTCGATCTGCACCGCGGCGCCTTCGGCGACGAGCGTCAGGACGACCTCGAGCGCTCCCGGTACCGCGTCCGCGACGCGTGCGCCGACGTCGTCCAGCGCTTGACCGCCGCGCATCGGGACCTCGCCCACCAGGGCGTCACCGACGACGAGATCGCCCGCCACGCCGACCTCGTGAAGCAGCGCTGGCAGGACGACCCGGAGGGCGCGGTCACTGCGCTGCCGACGCTCCTGGCCCGCGAGCTCTCGGAGGCCCTGAAGGACCGTGGGACCACCGGGGACCCCGGCACCCCGATCGCCGAGGCCGCCGGCACCGCCCTGGCCCTCTGGCTCCTCACCGACGCCGAGCACGATCCCGCACGCGTTCGCCCGACGGCGGCCTGAGCGGGTAAGCGACGGGCGGTCGCGACGGAGCTGGCGGCGCTCCGCCGACGCCGCCCGGATGCGCGAGGCCGACTTTCCGTCGCGTCGATCATTCGAGTTCGTGAGGGGACCGCACGCGCACCGCACCTCGCTGCTCCGTCAGGTCCCGGAGAGCCCTGTGCGATGTCGTTCCAAGTGACCGGCGTCGGCCAGGCTGCGCGTCCTCAGTCGTTGGAGACGCTCGACTCGTTAGCGTCGTCGTCCTCGTCGATCCCCGTGCCAGTCGAGCGCGGCGCCCGGGGCTGCCAGCCCTTCAGGTTCTGAACGAGGTCGCGGTAGAAATCGAAGGCGTGGCCGCGGGTGTCGCGCACGAACGATCCCGGGTCCTTGCCCCGCTTCTGGCCCATCGGGCGCAGCATCGTGAGGGTGAACGCTCGCGGTTCCCGCTTCGGATCAGCCTCGTAGAGCAGCCGCTCCGGCGCATCGCGCACGTTGCCGAGCAGGTCGACCGTGGTCTGACGCACGTTCGGATAGTGGACCTCCACACGAAGATCATCGGGGCTCTCTCGAAGCTGCCGCAGGAGCCAGTTGATACGCGGCTTCGCCCGCCCCTCTTTCGGAGCGTCGAACGTGACGCTGGTCCCGGACTGCCTCGTCCGGAGGTCCGCGCGGAGGGTGATGTCGCCAACGGCATTCGGTACTCGGATCGGAGCTTCCAAGCGACCCGTCTCGACCAGTGCGAGGACGAGCTCTTCGAGTCGCTGCGTCGTGAGCTGCTTGCGCGGCCGCGGCGACGTGACCTTCTGCCCGAGGTCCTGAGACAGACCCATGCACACGTACTGGGTGAACTCCTCCCAACGCTCCGCGATCACCTTGGCGTCATCCGACGCCCGGAGAGTCCCGTCGTGCGCCGCCTTGCGGACACCTACCCACTTGTCACCCATGTCGCCGAAGCCGCCCGCGCCGGAAGCATCGTGGTCGAAGTACGCGATGAGCTCGTCGAGGATCCAGGCTTGATCCGGGTCGGAGACTCCGCGGTGCCGGCTCTGAACCACCGCCTCGGTGATGACTCTCCACCATGAGAGATGCCAAAGGTCGACCTTGCGAAGCTTGCGCTTGTCGACGGTGACGGGCGTCTCGGCCGACGACGCCGTGATCTGGTTCGAGATCGTCAGGACCGCATCGAAACCGTGGTCCCGGGCAATGTCCAGGTAGGAGGCCACCTGTTCATCGCGAAGCGGAGCCTTACCCGTCTTCACCTCGACGAGACAGGTCCACGAACGCTTCCCGTACTCGCAGACGATCGCGCCGTCAGGGATCTGCGTCTTCCCCTCGCTGTCCGTGAACCGCACCTCAGCGAAGGTGTCGATGACCTTCGACTTCGGAGCGCCGAGCTCCTTGATCAGCGCATGACCGAACTCCGGCACCGCGCGCATCACAGCGAGCAGTGCCGACGTCGCCCGGCGCTCCTGCTCCTCTTGACCCTTGATGCCGACCGTCGGCAGCAACCGCGCTGGGTGCCGCGTCTCCCGGCCGCTGGTGGTTGGACCTGGGACGCCATCGGCCGACCCTATCCGCGGAGTGGTGATCCACCAAGAATTCAGCAGGCGTACTACCCGCGAGAAACCGCTGGAAACTGGGGCCCGCGGACGGCCGAGGTGGCGGCGCGACCGCAGACGCCCGGGCTTCGGTGAGGCACCGGGACCGTGGCACACCACGGGTGGAGTGCCCGAGACGTCAGTCGCGGACGCGCCATTCGTCCGGTCGATGTACGGCTGCTCAGGCGGTCGGGGTCAACGGACGACGTCAGTCCCCGGGGCACTCTCTGACGTCCCTCCGATCCATCGGTTCCGTCCCACACACCTAGGAAGCAATCACTGTGCGAAACCCATCCCCTGTCCTCCTGCCCTTGACTGCTGTCGTCTGCGGCCTCGCCGCCTTGACCGGCTGCGGCTCGTCCGAGCAGGCCACGTCGACGACCGTCGTCGAGCGGGTGACCGTCGAGGCTCCAGCAGCCACGACAGCCGCCGAACCGCAGACCAAGAAGGTCGCTGCGGCCGAAGAAGAGGTCGAGGCGACCACGACGCAGAAGGCCGCTGCTGCGCAGCCCAAGAAGGCGAAGAAGGCGGCCTGTACTTCGCGGGTCCCTGACGTCGTAGGCATGGAGAATCTGCAGGTCTCCCAGGATGCTCTCCAGGAAGCGGGCTACTACCTGATGAGGCAGAAGGACGCCACCGGCCAGGGTCGTTCGCAGCTGTGGGATCGCAACTGGGTCGTGCTCCGGCAGCGTCCGGTCGGCGGAACGTGCGCATCGCTGGGCACCCTCATCACGACGTACTCGAAGAAGATCGGCGAGTAGGGGGCCCTGACGCGCTGTCCCGTTCCCAGCCGACCCGGGCGCACCCCACCGCTCCCCCGCTCTAAGGTGCCCCCTCGATGACGAGGACGGTGCTGCATGTCGGTTGACGACTTCCAGAAGGGCGAGGAGGCGGTCGCTCAGCTGAACGCCGAGCGCGCCGAGAAGGAGCGCGAGCGGCTGGCCGCCGAGCTGGCGGCCGAGCCGCAGTTCGACACCGCGACGAAGGACCGGGTCCGGCAGGTCGTGCGGGTCGAGCGGATCTCGACGGATCGCAACATCCGGCCCGACCTGCCCGAGATCCACGACCTGGCGCTGTCGATCCGGCAGCGCGGGCTGCTGACGCCGCCGCTCGTCCGCCGCAAGCCGGAGAGCGACGGGGAGTTCCTCCTCGTGGCCGGCCATCGACGCCACGCGGCGCTGGTCGCGTTGGGCTGGGAGACGACGCCGGTCGACGAGATCGTGGACCTCGACGAGGACGAGGCGTTCGAGATCCAGCTGCTGGAGAACGTCCAGCGCGTGCAGCTCGAGCCGATGCAGGCCGCCCGCGGCCTGCGCCTGCTCATGAAGCGCCGCGAGGGGGCGAGCGCCGCCGAGGTCGCCCGCTCGATCGGTCTCTCCCCCGCGTGGGTCCGCCGCCACCTCAAGCTGCTCGAGCTGCCCGACGAGGTGCAGCAGCGCGTCGCCGAGGGCGACCTGTCGCTGACGATCGCCGACCTGCTGCGCCGGCAGACCGACAAGGGCGCGATCACCAGCAAGCAGGCGATCGACCTGGCCGGTCAGGTCGCGCAGGGCGACATGACGCCGGCGCAGATCCGCGAGACCTTCGGCGAGACCCGCGGACCGAAGGCCCCCGCGCCGGTCAAGGGCGTCTTCCGTCCCGGCGACGGTCCCGAGCCCCGCGGGGACGACAACTGGTACGACGAGGGCTCGACCGCCGACCCGGCGTCGCGCGAGTACCCGGTGCCGGACTACCGCCCCGTCCGCAGCGACGAGAGCCGGCCCGTCGGCGAGGACGGCGTGCCCGCGGCCTGGGACGGCGGGCGCCCCCGCGAGACCATCGCGGGCGAGGCGACCGAAGGCCAGATCAACGCCCAGCTCGACCGCTACCTCATCCGTTGGCTGACGGAGCACACCAAGGCGGTGCGCGACGCGATGGACCTGCCGGCCGACCTGGACGACCTCGGGGCCGCCGACCTGTCGATGCACGTCCGCCGCTGCGCGCAGGCGCTGCTGCGGGCCGACAAGGTGACGGCGGCGGCGCACCCGGACGCGGTGAACCGGGTGCTCTGAGCGCGGGCGGCTCTACCGCGTCTCCCCCGCCCCCACCGTCCCTCCGGACAGCGTCCGCTCGAACTCGTCCAGCAGGGCGAACAGACCGACGCTCTCCCACTGGCGGTTGCGCTTGCCGACGGTCACCTGGCGCAGGATGCCGTCCTCCTCCATCTGGTTGAGCGCTTGGCGGACCTGTTCCTGGCTGCGGCCGGTGCGGGCCACGCCCTCGCCGAGGCCGACGACGCCGAGCTGCGGGAGGACGGCGATGAGCTTCTCGGCCGTCGCGTCGGAGCGGCGGTGACGGGAGGCCGCCCGCCAGTCGCGTTGGAGGGCGTCGATCTCGTCCGCGAGCCCGCGGGAGGCGGTGGCGACCTCCTCCAGGGCGTCGCAGATCACCCGCACCCAGCGGTCGGCACCGGCCGGCCCGTCGAAGCGCCAGGCGGTCAGGCCCGAGACGTAGGCCTCGCGGTCGCGGGACAGCACGAGGGAGATCGGGGGGACGACGTCGGTGGCCAGGCCGCTGCGGCTGAGGACCATGCCGAGGAGGATCCGCCCGACGCGTCCGTTGCCGTCGGCGAACGGGTGGATGGTCTCGAACTGCGCGTGGGCGGCCGCGGCCTGGACCAGGGGCGGGACGTCCGGGCGGTTGAGGAAGGCGCAGAGGTCGTCCATCAGCGCGGGGACGTCGTCGGGCGGCGGGGGCATGAAGTCCGCGCCCACCGGCGTGTGCGGGTCGGGGCCGATCCAGTTCTGCTTCGTGCGGAGGGCGCCGGCGTGGGCCGCGAGGGCCCGGTCGCCCCGCGCGACCGCGGCGTGGAGGCGCTCGACGATCGCGACCGTGAACGGCTCGGTCCCCGCCGCCCACTCGTGCGCGTCGGTGACGGCGGCGATCGCCTCCAGCGCCGCGTTCGCGTTCTCGTGGTGCCGGCCGCCGGCGGTGACCTTCGCGAGCGTGCGGTTGGAGGGCACGGCGACGCCCTCCATCTGCGACGACGCGATCGCCTCGGACCGCAGCAGTTGTGCCGAGAGGCTCTCGACGCCCAGGCTGGCCGTGTGGTGCTGCAGCGCCGTCACGGACTGCTCGGCGTCGGACATGGACCGGAGCGCCGCGCTGGAGACCGAGAGCTCGAGTCGCCGGATCGGTGCAGGGACGTACGCCTCGATCCGGGCGGGCACCCGTGCGCGCTTCGGGCCCGGGCCGTCGAGCTCGGGGGTCCAGAGGTACCGCTCGACGCGAAACGCGTTCCCGGGATCCCGATCGGCCATATCCAGGTTTATGCTACTAAACCTGGATATGAGCGGATTGCGTCCCGGGTTTGGCAGGAGGCTCCGCCACACGTTCAGCGGACCCGCGTCCCGCACGCACAACGGGCCGCCCCGAAGGACGGCCCGTTGGACGTGGTGAGGACCGGCGATCTACCGGCCCTCGGTGCGTTGCTCAGCCTCCGACGGGGAGCTTGGCGTCGGCGCCCCAGAAGAAGAACGTGAATCCTTCGTTCAGGACCATCGTCAGCACCAGGGCGACGACCATCGATCGGGCGGTGGCCTCACCGACTCCGACTGGTCCGCCCTTGGCGTTGAAGCCGTAGTACATGGCCGCGATCACGATCGCGACCCACATCACGAGCGTCTTGAAGTACGAGAAGAAGATCGACGGGGCATCCGTGAACGCCCAGTGGACCGACTCCCACGCACCCCGGGAGAGCTCGCCGATCTGGAACACGATCGGGGACAACGCCGAGAACACACCCGCGTACGACGAGGCGCCGTAGCCGCGCAGCACGTACACCGACTCGTTGCCGCACGTCAGACCGAACGTGAACTGCATCGCCCACAACACCAGCGCACTGCCGGTGATCAGCAAGGCGACCTGCCGCATGACCTCGGCGGAGTAACGCAGCGTGCCACGCAGCTCCAAGAACGACCGGCCCGCGAACGAGCCCAACTGGCCGGCCTCGACCAGGATGTTCCTGACCGGGTCGACGAATTCAGGAGGTAGTTGTAGACATTGACCGCGCAGAACGAGACGACGACGGCCTGGTTGACGGCCTTGCCGACCCCCGCCGCGCCACCGCGGCTAGCGGGCCCGGGAACGGTTCGAGACCCGGATGTGCGTCCCTCTCGCGCCCGGGCCCTACCCCTCCGCCCGACGCCCCCGGCCGACTCCGGGCGCCGTCGCCAGCGCCGCCATCGCGGTGTCGGCCGCCGCCTGCAGCGCCGCCTGCGGCCGTCCCGCCCGGCCGAGCGTCTCGATCCCGCGCAGCACCGAGAGCAGGAGCGCGCCCGCGGCGGCGGGGTCGAGGTCGGTGCGGAGGTCGCCCGCGGCCTGGGCGCCACGGACGCAGTCGGCCAGCGCCCGCTCGTAGACCGCGTAGAAGTCGGTGGCCGTCCGGGCGACGTCCGCGTCCTCGCCGGCCAGCTCGGCGGTCGCCTTCGCCAGCAGGCACCCGCGCCGCGACGCCTCGGGGTCGGCGACCTTCCCCCGCAGGTGCGCCTCGAGCCGCCCGCGCGCACCGCGGTCGTCGCCGGCCAGCTCCCGCTCGATCGACGCCGCGTTCTCGTCGCAGTACTGGGTGAAGGAGCGCAGGAACAGGCCGTGCTTGTCGCCGAACGCGCCGTAGAGGCTGCTGCGGCTCAGGCCGGTCGCGGCCGTCAGGTGCTCGACCGACGTCGCCGCGTAGCCGTGGTCGTGGAAGGCGTCGCGGGCCTGCCGCGTCACGTCGGGTTCGTCGAAAGCCCTGGGGCGCGCCATGGGGACAGCGTACCCGAGTTCGGGACTGACCGTTCCGCTATGCTCCGCTCGTCGGGTTCCGGACCGATCGTTCCGCAATCGAATGAGGGAGCACCCCATGACGCAGGTTCTGGCAGGGAAGGTCGCCGTGGTCACCGGCGGCACGAGCGGGATCGGGCTGGCGATCGCCCAGCGCTACGCCGCCGAGGGGGCCAAGCTCTTCGTGACCGGCCGCCGGCAGGAGGTCCTCGACGCGGCGGTCGCCCAGATCGACGGCGACGCGACCGGCGTTCGCGCCGACGCGGGGAGCGCCGCGGACGTCGAGGCGCTCTACGCCGTCGTCGGCGAGGCGGCCGGCCGGATCGACGTGCTCGTCGCCAACGCCGGCGGCGGCTCGTTCGCGCCGCTCGGCGAGATCACCGAGCAGCAGTACCGCGACACGTTCGACTCGAACGTCCTGGGCACGCTCCTGACCGTGCAGGGCGCGCTGCCGCTGCTGGTCGACGGCGCCTCGGTCGTCCTGCTGAGCTCGACGACGTCGGTCACCGGCGGCGCCGCGTTCAGCGTCTACGCCGCGTCGAAGGCCGCGATCCGCAACTTCGCCCGCAGCTGGGCACTGGACCTCAAGGACCGCGGCATCCGCGTCAACGCCCTGGCCCCCGGACCCACCCGCACGCCGGGCCTGGTCGGCCTCGTGCCCGACGACCAGCAGCAGGGCCTCCTCGACGCGATGGCCGCCGAGGTCCCGCTCGGCCGGGTCGGCGAGCCGTCCGAGATCGCCGGCGCGGCGCTCTTCCTGGCGTCGCCGGACGCGAGCTTCGTCAACGGCGCGGAGCTCTTCGCGGACGGCGGGCAGGCGCAGGTCTGACGGGTCGCGGCCTGCAGTCCGACCCCCGCTTCCCCGCAGCCCGCCGACGAACAGCAGGACGCCGACGGCGACGTTGATGAACATGACCAGGCGCCAGTCGAGCTCGGTGAGGACCCCGCCCAGGACCATCCCGAGCGCGCTGGACGCGGCGGCGACCAACGCCCAGACGGTGAGCGCGCTCGCCCGCCGGACGGGATCCGTGTGGGTCGAGGTGATCAGGCTGAGGCTCGACGGCGCCAGGGCCGCGGCGCCGAGGCCCTGGACGATCCGGGCGGCGATCAGGAGCCCGGGGATGCCAACCCGGCTCAGTCGCGGAAGAGCACCGAGGCGACATCGGCTCCCGGCCACTCGGGCACGACCAGCGCGCCCCGCGCCGTGCGCCCGAGGACCGCGACGTCGGTGGTGCCGCGCTCACGAGCCTCCGGGGCCCGCGCCCACGGGGCGGGGATCAGGCCGACCGGCGGCGTGAGCGCCGACGACCGGCGTCCCGCTCGCACCTCGACGCCGGCGACCCGATCGTCCGCCGCCACCAGGAGGTACGGGCCGTCGACGCGCGGGTCCGACTCGTCGTCGGTGGTCGTGTCCGGGTCGTCGGTCCGCGTCGCCCGCTGCACGTAGGCCGCTCCCAGCGCCGGGCCGTCGTCCGCGCGCTGCGGGTTGTCGGCCCCGCCGAGCGCGATCGCGGTGGCGCCGTACCGCCGCGCGGCCACCGTGGAGCCGCCGGCGGCGGCGACCAGCGCGGGACGACGGTTCTCGGAGCGCCCCGCGACGAGGGAAGGCGTCGCGGAGACCACGACGACCGGGCCCAGCGGGGGCAGGGAGCGGACCGCGAGGAGGTCCAGCCGCGGGAGCGCGGACGGCCGCTGCGGCCGCGCGTCGTCGCCCGCCGTCGTTCCCGCCAGGCTCGCCGCCGCGACGAGCCGCTGCGCCCCCGGCGACGGCACGGCGTCCGGGCCCGAGTCGAGGCGCCGGAGCAGCGCCGGCGAGAGCTCGCGGAGCGCCGGGACCGCACCGCTGCCGCCGGGCACCCCGCCGAAGAAGACCCCGACCGCGGGGCGGTCGGCCGACGCTGACGAGAACCGCGACCGCAGGCCGTCCGGCAGCGTCAGCGTCCCATCGGGGAGCGAGCCGCTGTCGCGGTGCCAAAGCCCGGCGTCCAAGCGCACCTGCGCGTCGTTCCGGCCTGCGGCGACGGACGCCCGGAAGCTCGCGTCCGTGCCCTCCCGGACCAGCACCTCACCGCCCGAGGCGACGAGGACCGGGTCCTCCGCCTCGTCGACCACGGCCTCGGATATCTGCCAGTACTCGCGGCCGCGGAGGCGGCGCAGCACCGCCGCCTCGCGGTCCGACGCGAGGACGACCGCGTCGGTGTCGGGGGACACGCGGCCCGCCCAGAGCGCCGTGACGTCGACCCGGCCGTGGCCGACCCAGTCGTCGTCGCCGCGTCGGGCCGAGCGCACCCAGGCCTTCGCCGCGCTGCGGATCAGCCCCGTGTCCCGCGCCCCGTCGCCCCGGAGCGGGAACCCCGTCGCGGGGGCGCCGCGGACGATCCGGAGCTCGTCGTCGCCCTCGCCGCGGCCCGCCACGACGACGGCGAGCAGGACGAGCACCACGAGCAGGACGACACCGCCGCCGAGGACGCGAGGGTTGCGGGTGCGGAGGGCGCTGGCGAACGAGGACACGGGTCGCCCGAGCCTAGGTGTGGCCGCCGGCCCCGGACAGCCCATCTTCACGAAGGTCTCAAGGAGCGGCGGTGGCCGCGCTCGTCGGCGACACCGGGACACCGACCACCTGCCCCACGGCCGGGGGGAACGTCCGGACTACGTCGCGGCGTCGACGTTCCCGGCGCCGGCCGACGGCTCGCCCGCGAGCACCGGCCGCAGCCAGTCGTCGATCTCGATCAGGACGCGCTCGCGGACCGGGGCCGCCGAGAGGAGCAGGTCGTGCATCCCGTCGTCGATCGCGCGGACCGTGACGTCGGGGCCGAGGGCCGGCGCCCAGCGCGTCATGTGCTCGACGTCGAGGACCGTGTCGGCCGTCATCGCCTCGGGGCCGAACTGCCGCAGCCCCAGCACGCTGCGGGCGGACCGCAGCACGAGGATCGGGACCGGGAGGCCGAGGCCCCGCTGCAGGCGGCGGTGGCCGCGGCGGACGGCGCGCAGCCAGCCGGCCCGGACCGGGAAGCCCATGAGCGGCTTCCACCGCAGGTCGAACTCCCAGTCGCCGTTGCGGCTCAGGTGGACGCTGTCGCCGTAGGTCCCGAGCCCCTGATTGAGGATCGTCTTCGGGCGCAGGCGGCCGACGGTGGCGGTGGCGAGGTCGACCTTGCGGCGGAAGGCGTCGGACCCGGGGAGGTCGAACCACGGGCTGTTCAGCACCACGGCCCGGACCGCGTCGGCCACCCGGGTCCCCTGCCGGTCGGCGAGCCAGAGCGGCACGATCAGGCCGCCCGTGGAGTGGGCGAGCAGGACGACGCGCTCGTGGCCGTCGGCGAGGATCGTCTCGACGGCGCGGTCGAGCTCCTCGTGGTGCTCGGCCAGGTCCGTCACGTAGGCCGGGAGCTCGCCGTCCTGCAGCGAGCGCCCGTAGGCGCGGAGGTCGACCGCGTAGAAGGCGGTGCCGGCGTCGGCGAAGTGCCGCGCCACGTGCTCCTGGAAGAAGTAGTCCGAGAACCCGTGGACGTAGAGGATCGCGACGCCGCTCGGGGGCCCGGACGGCCCGAGGTCCAGCAGCGTGGCGCGCCGCCCGGCCGCGAGCACGAGGGTCCTGGTGCGGAAGTCCGCCAGCGGCTCGGGTGACGCGCTCATGGCGGGCATGCTGACAGAGGGCACCGGGCCGCCGCGGGCGGGAGGACGGCCGCACGCCGGCCGCGACGTGGCCGGGCCGCACGGACGCGGCCCGCGGTCACGGACCGCCGAGCGTCGTCCCGGTGACCCGCGCCAGGTCGTCCAGCAGCGCGTCCTGGAACCGTTCGTCGCGCGTCGCCGGATCCGGATCCTGGCGGGCCTGGTGGAACCAGTAGCCACCCGTGGTACGGGCCTCGGGCTCGTCGCTCGTGGCGAGCCACTCCTGGGTCCGGTGCCCCAGCCGGAGGTCGTCGGGGGCGCCGGGGCCGCCCATCTTCGTCGGCACCCAGCCCGGGTCGACGGCGTTGACGGCGACGTCCGGCCACCGGCGCGCGACCGCCAGGGCGAGCGCGGTCACGAGCAGCTTCGAGTCCGAGTACGAGCCGGTCGCCCGGCGGCCGGCCCAGTCCAACCCGTCGAGGCGCGCGCGACCGCCACGGTGCATGCCGCTGCTCAGGTAGACCAGCCGGTCCGGGCGCTCGATCAGCGCCGTCAGCAGGTAGGGCGCGACGACGTTGACGGGCAGGATCGCCGGCCCGGTGGAGACCCCGGCGTTGTGGATCACCACGTCCATCCGGCCCAGGCGGCGGACCTGCTCCGCGAGGTCGCGCGTCTGGTCGGCGTCCGAGAGATCGGCGACGAGCGCGGTCGCGCCCCGGTCCACCAGATCCTGCACCGCCGGCAGGCGCTGCGCGCCGCGGACGTGGACGACGACCTCGTGGCCGTCCTGCAGCAGCGTCGTGGCGGCCGCGTGCCCGAGGCCGTCGGCGGAGCCCGTGACGAGGACCCGGCTCACGCGTCGGCCCTGACCGCGACGAGCCCGGCGTCCCGGCTCACGCGCCGGCCCCACCGTCGGGGCACCCGACGTCCGGGGTCACGCGTCGTCTCCGCCGAACACGATGACGAGCCGCCCGCGGACGCCGCCGGCCGCCTGCCGGCGGTGCGCGTCGGCGGCGCGCTCCGGCGGGAACGTCTCGTCGACGATCAGCGGCAGCGTCCCGGCCGCGGCCAGGTCGCGCAGGTGCTCGAGCGCCGCGGTGTCCTCCAGGCGGGTCCGCACCCAGACGGCGTGCCGGACGATCCCGCGCTCGGTCTCGTCGTCCTGCCCGCGGACGACCGCCCAGCCGCCGCCGTCGCGGATCGCCGGGAACAGCGGCGGGCCGACCAGGGCGGTGTCGAGCACCCCGTCGACGCCGTCCGGGACGAGCGCGCGGACGCGCTCGGCGAGCCCGTCGCCGCGGTCGACGACCTCGTCGGCGCCGTGGGCCCGGACGAGGTCGTGCTCGTCGGGGCGGGCGTCGGCGATCACGCGCAGCCCGCGCTCGCGGGCCAGCGGGATGGCGAGCGTGGCGAGCCAGCCCGCGCCGCCTGTGATCAGCAGGGTCGCGCCGCGCGGCAGGTCGAGCAGGTCGAGCGCCTCGATCGCGGTCAGTCCGTTCATCGGCAGCGTCGCGGCCTGCTGCAGCGTCGCGCCCTCGGGGACGGCGACGACCGACGCGGCCGGGACGACGAGCGGCGTCTGCTGCGCCCCGCCGTCGGGACGCCGCGGCGAGACCGCCGCGATCACCCGGTCGCCCACGCGCAGCCGGGTCACGTCCGGGCCGATGGCCTCGACCGTGCCGGCGGCGTCCATGCCCGGGACCAGCGGCTCGGTCACCTCGCCGGTGCTCGACCCCGCTCCGGCGCGCAGGCCGAGGTCGGTCGGGTTGACGGCGGCCGCGGCGACGGCGATCCGGACCTCCCCCGGTCCGGGCTCGCGGATCGGGCGCTCCGCGACGGTCAGGACGTCGGGATCGCCGAAGGACGGCACGGTGACGGCGGGCATGCGGCGACGCTATCGAGGGGCGAACCTCGGCCCGCCGAGGCGGGACCTCCCCCGGCCCGCCCCGACCCGGAACCGCGCCCCTACGCCGAGGGCGCGACCGCCACGTCGCCGTCCGCGTCCTCCGGGCCGGCCTCCGGTGCGCCCTCCACGTTGAGGCTCGGCAGGAACCGGTCCAGCCACGCGGGGAGGAACCAGTTGGCTTTGCCGAACATCAGGAGCAGCCCGGGGATGATCACCGACCGGACCACGAGCGCGTCCAGCAGGACGGCGCTCGCCAGGCCGATGCCGAAGAGCTTGATCACCCGCTCGCCGCCGAGGACGAAGGCCGCGAAGACGAGCACCATGATCGCGGCCGCCGCGGTGATCGTGCGGCCGGTCGCCGCCAGGCCGTGGATCACCGCCTGGCGGTTGTCCCCCCGCTTGTGCCACTCCTCGTAGATGCGGCTCATGAGGAAGACCTCGTAGTCCATCGAGAGCCCGAAGAGGATCGCGAAGACCATGACCGGGAGGAACGCCTCGATCGGCCCGGTCCGGTCCACGCCGATGAGCCCCGCGCCCCAGCCCCACTGGAAGACCGCGACGACCACGCCGAAGGCCGCGCCGACGGAGAGGAGGTTCATCAGCGCCGCCATCGCGGGGATCAGGAGGCTGCGGAAGACCGCCATCAGGAGCAGGAAGCTCAACGCCACGACGACGCCGATGAAGAGCCCGAGCTTGGACGAGAGCACCGACGAGAAGTCCGCGAAGATCGCCGTCGGGCCGCCGACCAGGACCTTCGTGTCGCCGGTCTTCGCCGGGATCGTCGTGTCGCGCAGGCGGTCGACGAGCTTCGACGTCGACTCGTCCTGAGGCGAGCCGCGCGGGACGACCTGCGCGGTCAGGACGCCCTTGCCCACCGGGATCGGCCCCTGGATCGCGATGACGTCGCGGTCCTTCTTGACCGCCGCGAGGACCGACGTGAAGTCCTTCTTCGCCGTGGCGTCCGGGGTCGCGGCGACGAGCTGGAGCGGGCCGTTGAAGCCGGGGCCGAAGCCCGTGGCGAGCAAGTCGTACGCCTTGCGGGTCGTCGTGTCGGACGGGTCGTTGCCCTGGTCGGAGGAGCCGAGGCGGATGTCGAGGAACGGGGAGGCGACCGCGAGCATCACGACGATCGCCGCCACCGCGGTCAGGGCCGGGCGCCGGCCGAGCACGGTGCCCCAGCGGAACCAGCCGGCCGACTCGTCGCCGGTGGTGAGCTCGCCGGCCTCCAGCGCGCGGCGCTGCTTCTTGGTCAGCAGCTTCGTCCCGAAGAAGCCCAGCAGCGCGGGCAGCAGCGTCAGGGCCGCGACCACGGTGCACGCGACCACGACGCAGGTGGCGATCGCGACGCCGTAGAGGAAGCTCACGCCGAGGGTGAACATGCCGAGCAGCGCGATGCAGACCGTGATGCCGGCGAAGACGACGGCGCGCCCCGAGGTGTCGAGCGCGCGGACGGCGGACTCCTCGACGGTCTTGCCGCGCATCAGCTCCTGGCGGAAGCGCGTGACGATGAACAGCGCGTAGTCGACGCCGACCCCCAGCCCGATCAGGAGCGCGAGTTCCTGGCTGAACGACGCCATCTGGATCGCGTTGGAGAGCAGGCCGATGATCGCGACGCCGGTGCCGAGCGAGACGCCGGCCACGAGGATCGGCAGCACCGCGGCCAGCAGCGAGCCGAAGACGATGAGCAGCACGACGAGCGCCGCGAGGATGCCGATGCCGGTCCCGCCCGGGCCCTGCTGGTTGGCGGCCTGGATCGCCTGGCCGCCGAGCTCGACCTGGAGGGTCTTGCCCGCGGCGTCGTGCGCGGTGTCGACGACCTTCGTGATGGCGTCCTTCGGCAGCTCGTTGGCCTGGTCGTCGAAGGTGACGGTCGCGTAGGCGATCGTGCGGTCCTTCGAGACCTGGGCCTTCCCGGTGCCGGTGTACGGCGACTGCACGCCGTCGACGTGCGGCAGCTTCTCGATCTTCGCGAGCATCGCGCTCACGCGCCGCTTCGTCGCCGCCGTGTTGACGCTGCCGTCGGTCGTCCTGAAGACGATGCGGTCGGTGTCGCCCGACGCCTTCGGGGCGCTCTTCTGCAGCAGCGCGAGCGCGTCGGCGCTGTCGGTGCCGCTGAGCTTGAACGAGTCGCGGAAGTCGCTCCCGGCGCCCGCGTGGATCACGGTCAGGGCGACGAGCGCCGCGACCCAGATCGCGATGACGGCCCGTCGGCGCCGGTAGCACCAGGCGGCGATGTTGCGCATGAAGAGATCCGATCGGTCGCCTGACCGGCCGGCCGACGTCGCAGCGACGGTGCTCGGTCGGACGGGCGTTCAAACGCCGACTGGAGGAGCGTCGTACGCGCGTCCTCACCGGGCTTCCCGCCGGTCGAGCGCGCCGTCGCCCGGCCGCGCCCACCGGCCGGGCGCCCGCCGGCTACGCCGTCCGAGGTGCCCGGCGGGTCCGGGCCACGTGGACGATCAGCCCGGCGACGAGGCCCCAGAAGGCACCGCCGATCCCCAGGATCGTGACGCCCGACGCGCCGACGACGATCGTGGCGACGGCCGCGGGACGGTGCTCCGGGTCCGTGAACGCCGTGGCGAGCGCGGGCTCCAGCGCCGCGACGAGGGCGAGGCCGGCGACCGCCTGGACGAGGACCGGCGGCGTCGCGGCCACGAACGCGACGGCGAGGCCGGCGAGGAGGGCCAGCACGACGTAGGAGGCGCCGTTGGCGACGCCCGCCACCCACCGACGCTCGTGCGGGCCGGCGTCGGGACCGGAGACGAGGGCGGCGGAGAGCGCGGCGAGGCTGATCGCGTGCCCGCCGAAGGGCGCGGCCAGCACGCTGCCGAGGCCCGTGCTCAGGAGCGCCGGCCGGACCGGGGCGCGGTAGCCGAAGCTCGCGAGCACGCCGACGCCGGCGACGTTCTGGGAGACCATCGTCACGACGTAGAGGGGCAGCGCGATCCCGATGAGCGCGCCGGCGTCGAACGTCGGGGCGGTGAGCTCGGGGCGAGGCCACAGCTCGCTCGCGGGGCCCAGGTGCAGGTCGCCGGAGACCGCTACGACGATCACCAGCGCCAGCAGCGCGCCGGGCACGGCGAGGCGGCGCGCGACGAGCATCAGCACGCCCCAGGCCAGGACGACGGGCAGCGCCTGCTCCGGGACGTCGGCGATGGCGCGCGCCGGGCCGAAACACACGGGCAGCACGATGCTCGCCGTCAGGGCCCCCGCCAGCGGGATCGGGATCGAGGACACGAGCCGGACGAGCGTGCCCCACAGGCCCGAGACCGCCAGGAGCGCGCCGCAGACGAGGAACGCGCCGACGGCCGCGGCGAAGCCCCCGTCGGGGCGCCCGGCGGAGATCAGCAGCGCGGCGCCCGGCGTCGACCACGCGACGGCCATCGGCAGCCGCGTCCGGAGCGACAGTCCCGCGCCGGTGACGGCGATCGCGACGCAGAGCGCCAGGAGCCCGGACGCCGCCTGCCGGTCGCTCGCGCCGACGGCGTGCAGGCCGGTCAGGACGACCGTCGACGAGCCGACGAACCCGACCAGGGCGCCGACGACGCCCGCGGGGATCGGGCGGGAGCCGGGATGACCGTCGCGGCCGGGCGGGACGGGCCGGGCCCCGGGAGGACCGCCGGCGTCGGGCAGGGCCGGCCCGGCCCCGGGACGACCGTCGGCGCCGGGCGAGGCCGGGCCGGCCCGGGGAAGGCCGTCGGCGCCGGGCGTCGCGCCGGAATCGGCCGCGATCCCGATCGATGGCCGGTCGTCGGGCACGGCGGCCAACGATAGACCAGGGTCCAGGGGCCGATCCGCGGGAAGTGGCCCCGGCGACGGACGCCCCGGCGGCGCGCGGAGGCGACGGGCGACGGCCCCCGGCGGCCCCCGGCTCAGGCGTTCGCGTAGGCCTCGGAGACCAGGCGGATCAGGGCGTCCGGACGCGCGCCGGGCCGGTCGCGCCGCCAGCCGATCCGGACGGACACGGGCTCCGCGTCCAGAACCGGCCGGTAGACGACGCCGGCCCGCCGGTGCTGGGCCACGGTCGCCGCCGGCGTGATCCCGACCGCCTGCCCGCCGGCGACCAGGGTCAGCAGGTCGTCGACGCCGCGGATCGACTGGAAGCGCACGTCGACGCCGAGCGGGTCCCACAGGTCCCGGGTGGTCGTGCCGGTCCGGTCGTCGACGGCGACGGTCTCGCCGGCGAAGTCGCGCAGCCGGACGCCGCGCCGCCGGGTCAGCGGATGGTCGGCGGCCAGCACCGCGTACCGCCGCTCGGTCCCGACCAGCGCCGAGTCGAAGCGCGCCGGGTCGACCGGATGACGCACGACGGCGACGTCGACCACGCCCTCGTCGAGGCCGCCGGTGGGGCTGTTCTCCTGGACGAACACGATTCGGAGGGACGGGTCGGCCGCGGCCCAGCGCCGCTGCACCTCGACCGTGTGCCGGCCCAGCGCCGACCACGCGTAGCCGACCCGCAGCTCGCGGCGATCGGCGGCCGCGAGGCGCTCGACGTCGCGGACCGCGTCGAGCGCCCGACGCGCCGCGGGCAGGACGCGGTCGCCCAGCGCGGTGGGTCGCACCCGGCGCGTCGAGCGCTCCAGGACGCGGCCGCCGACGGAGACCTCGAGCGCGGCGACGCCCCGCGAGACCGCGGCCTGCGAGACGTGCAGCTCGGTCGCGGCGTCCGTGAACGACCCCGCGTCGACGACCGCGACGAAGGCGCGCAGGTGCTCGAGCTTCACGCTCATACGCTCAGCGTATAGATCGTTCCGCTTCCGTCACGCGGGGATCCGCGCGGAGGAGCACGCTCGGCCCATGGAGTCGACCGTCGCGGAGCGCACGCTTCGCCTCGCGTCCGCGGCGGCCCCCGGGCGCGGGCGCCGCAGCGGCCTCACCGCCGGGATGCTCACCATGCTCGCGAGCGGGACGAGCAACCAGGCGGGCGCGGCGATCGGGGCGGGCGCGTTCCCCGCGATCGGGCCGGCCGGCGTCGTCGCGGTCCGCCAGCTGATCGCGGTGGCCGTCCTGCTGCCGACCGCGCGTCCGTCGTTCCGGACCTTCACGCGCGAGCAGTGGTGGCCGGTGACCGCGCTCGCCGCGGTGTTCGCGGTCATGAACCTCAGCCTCTACACCGCGATCGACCGGATCGGCATCGGGCTGGCCGTCACGCTCGAGTTCCTCGGTCCACTCGCGATCGCGCTGGGCACGTCCCTCACGGCGCGCGACCGGGTCCTGGCCGTCGCGGCGGCCGCGGGGGTCTACGTGCTCGTGCTGCCCGGCGCGTCCAGCGACTGGCTCGGCATCGGGCTCGGGCTCGTCGCCGCGGCCTGCTGGGCCGCCTACATCCTGTTGAACCGGATCGCGGGCGCCCGGATCCCGGGCCTCGGCGCGCCGGCGGCCGCCACCACGCTCTCGGCCCTCGCCTACCTGCCCGTCGCGGTCGTCATCCTCGCGACCCGCGGCGTCGACCCGACCGCGCTCGCCCTCGCGGCCACCGCCGGGCTGCTGAGCTCGGTCGTCCCCTACGCCGCCGACCTCATCGCCCTGCGGCTGATCCACCCCCACCGGTTCGGGCTCTTCATGAGCGTCAACCCGGTCCTGGCGACCCTCGCCGGCGTGATCGTCCTCGGCGAGATCCCGCGCGTGCACCAGGCGGTCGGCATCGCGGTGATCGTCGCCGTCAACGCGATCGCGGCGGCCGCGCAGGGGCCGGCCCGGCCGGGCGCGGTCGCGACCGTGAACGCCGGGCTCCCGGTGGCGACGGCTGGTCCCGCGAGTCCGGCGGTGGACGTCCCGGGCCCGGCGCTCCCGGCCGTGGGCGCCGCGGCGATCAGCCTGCCGGGTCCGCCGCGAGGTGGTCCAGGCGCTGGTACATGACGAGGGCGTCGACCTCCTCGCCGTGCAGAACGAATGCGCCCGGGAGCCGGCCGACGGTGTGGAAGCCCAGCGACTCCCAGAGCGCGATCGCCCGGTGGTTCGTGCTGACCACGAGGTTGAACTGCATCGCGCGGTAGCCGAGCGCGGCCGCCGCGCCGAGCGCGTGCGCGCCCAGCGCCCGCCCGATCCCCCCGCCGGCGGCGTCCGGGGCCACGACGAACGAGCCGTTGGCGACGTGCGACCCGTGCCCGGGCTGGTTGGGCATGACCCGCGAGGTCCCGACGATCGCGCCGTCGCGCTCGGCCACGTACGCCTGAGCGGGCGCGTCGGTCCAGCCGGCCAGTGCGTCCTCCCGCCCGACGTCGACCGGGTAGGCGTAGGTCTCTCCGGCCGCGAAGACCTCGTGCAGGATCGCCCAGACGCGGTCGGCGTCCCCCGGCGCGTACTGCCGGATCGTGATCGCGGGCAGCGGCGGGTCGGTGGCCATCGGGCAACGGTGACACGCCGGCGACCGCGGCGCACGGGTCGCCGGTCGTTCCCGTCACCCTCGTGATCTCGACGCGCGACGCGGCGGTCCCTACGTGCGCCGCGTGATCCTGGCGCTCGTGGAGGCTCCCGCGTGATCTCGGCGCTCGACGCCGTCCTGCTCGCCGCCGCCGGGGTGCTCGCGGGCCTGGTCGGGAGCGCCGGCGGGATCGCTCGCCCTGCTGCTGGAGCCCCGGCTGACCGCCCGGCGCGGGCGCCGCGCCGGCGCAGGTCCCTGGGCGGCGCTCCCCGTCGGGACGTTCGGCCTGGCCCTCGCCGTCGAGCTGCGGCTCCGCGCGTGATCGACCTGAAAGTATTTTGAGCCATGCCATACTTCTGCACATGGCACGTGTAAATCGTCGTTCACTGCTGGCCGGGGCCGTCCCCGTGATCGGGGGCGCGGCGCTGCTCACCCGCGGCGGGGCGGAACCGGCCGCCGCCGCGATGGACCACGCGATGCACGGCGCCTCGGGGGCCGCGGCCGCCGGCCCGGCCGACATGGGGAGCGCCCACGGCGGGCACGCGAACTTCCGCGACGGCCGGACCGTCGACCACCGGAGCAACGGCTTCGACCCCCACGAGATCCTGCGGGACTTCGACCGCGGCAGGACCCGCCGGCTGCCGTCGGGCCGGGTGCTCCGCGAGTGGACGCTGGTGGCCGGGGACCGCGAGATCGAGATCGCGCCGGGGATCCGCTTCGCGTCGTGGTCCTACAACGGCCGGATCCCCGGCCCCACGCTGCGCTGCACCGAGGGCGAGCGGCTGCGGATCACGTTCGTCAACGCCTCCGCGCACCCGCACACGATCCACTTCCACGGCCTCCACCCCGCGACGATGGACGGGGTCGCCGGGCAGGGCGCCGGCGAGATCCAGCCGGGCGGCCAGACGGTCTACGAGTTCGACGCGCTGCCCGCCGGGCTGCACCTCTACCACTGCCACGTCCGGCCGCTCGCGGAGCACATCGCCAAGGGGCTCTACGGCACGTTCATCGTCGACCCGAAGGAGCCGCGCGAGGAGGCCGACGAGCTCGTGATGGTGATGAACGGGTTCGACACGAACTTCGACCGTGCCAACGAGCTCTACGCCGCGAACACGATCCCGTTCGCGTACATGAACCGGCCGATCCGGATCGAGCGCGACCGGCTCGTCCGGCTGTACCTGGTGAACATCCTCGAGTACGACCTGATCAACAGCTTCCACCTGCACGGCAACCTCTTCGAGTACTTCCCGACCGGGACGAGCCGGACGCCGTCGGAGCTGACCGACACCGTGATGCTCTGCCAGGGCCAGCGCGGGATCGCGGAGTGGCGATTCCCGAATCCCGGCAAGTACATGTTCCACGCCCACCAGTCCGAGTTCACGGAGCTCGGCTGGCAGGGCTTCTTCGAGGTCGCCTGATGAGCGCCCCCGCCGCCCCCTCCCCGACGCCCGGGAGCGATCCCGCGCGCAACGTCCCCGCCTGGCTCCTCGGCGTCGTCCCGCTGGTCCTGATCGTGCTCGCGCTCGGCGCGTTCCTCGCGCTCGACGGTCCGGGCCTCGCCGACCGCACCGGGCCGCCCGTGGAGGAGCTCGCCGTCGAGAGGACGACGCTGAAGCCCGGGTCGATCGCGGTGACCGTCCGCAACGACGGCCCGGACGCCGTGACCATCGCGCAGGCCCAGGTCAACGACGCGTTCGTGCAGTTCACCGGCGCGGAGACGCCGATCGGCCGGCTGGGCACCGCGACCGTCCGGCTGCAGCAGCCGTGGGTGGAGGGCGAGGCGTACTCCGTCGTCCTCCTGACGTCGACCGGCGCGACGGTCGCGCACGAGATCGCCGCCGCCGTCCCGACCCCGGAGACCGACACGTCGTTCTTCGGGCTGATGGCGCTCCTGGGGATCTACGTCGGCGTCATCCCCGTCGCGCTCGGCATGCTCTGGCTGCCGTGGCTGCGGCGGGTCCCGCCCGCCTGGATGCGGGGGCTGATGGCCCTGACGATCGGCCTGCTGGTGTTCCTGGCGATCGACGCCACGCTCGAGGGCTTCGAGCTGGCCGCCGAGGGCTCCCAGGCCTTCGGCGGGCAGGCGCTCGTGCTGATCGGCGCCGTCGCGTCGTTCCTGCTGCTGACCGGGGTCTCGGAGGTCGTCAAGCGGCGGGGCAGGCGGGCGGCGTCGGCCGGCGCGCCCGGTGGCACGCTCGCGATGCTCGTCGCCATCGGGATCGGCCTGCACAACCTCGGCGAGGGCGTCGCGATCGGCGCGGCCTACGCCACCGGGGCGCTGGCGCTCGGCGCCTTCCTCGTCGTCGGGTTCGCGCTGCACAACACGACCGAGGGGCTCGCCGTCGTCGCGCCGGTCGCGAACGAGCAGCCGCGGCTGCGCCGGCTCGCCCTCCTGGGCGTGATCGCCGGCGCCCCGGCGGTCCTCGGCGCGTGGATCGGTGCCGCGGCGTTCAACTCGAGCGTCGCCGCGTTCCTCTTCGGCTTCGGCGCCGGCGCCATCGTCCAGGTGATCGTGCAGCTCGCCCCCACGCTCCGCGACGACGACGGCCGGTCGCTGCACCCCGTCGCGGTCGGCGGGATGCTCGCCGGCCTCGTGCTGATGTTCGGCACCGGGCTGCTGGTCAGCGTCTGACACAGAGGGCGCGTCGCGTCGCCGCGTCGCGCCGCGCCGCTGGGCGCGGCCCGGTCAGTCGACCCTGCGCGCGGCCCTTGCCTCGCCGGCGGCGTCCTCGAGCGCCTCGGCCTGCTCGGCCGTCGTGAGCGCCTCGTCCTTGCGATCCAGCGCCTGCTCCTCGGCCTTCAGCGCCTCGAGCTCCTCGGCGCGCGCCCGCTCGTCGGCCTCGGCCTTCTCGGCGGCGGCGGCCTTCTCGGACGCCTCGCGGCGCTGCGCGGCGACCTCGGCGACCTGCGCCTCGCTCCCGCTTGCCCTTCGCCGCCGGCTCGCGACGGGCCTTGGCGCGCGCCGCGGCCTGCCGCTTCTTGCGCTCCGCCTCCTTCGCGCGGGCCGCCGCGCCCTCCGCGCCCGACCAGCCGCGGATCGCGCGCCGCATCCTCTCGGGCGGCGAAGGGGCGCGTCCTCCGGAGACCGACGCCTACGAGCGCGCCGCGGCTCGCGCCCGATGGCCCTCGAGCTCGAGGTCGGCGAGGTGATGGTGGAGCGTCGGCCCGGCGTGCTCACCGGGAGCCTGGATGTCGATCCGGGCCTTCGCCGCGTAGGCCACCAGGGCGACGAAGACGATCAGCAGGATGGCGCTGATCGGCCCGTCGCCGAGGCCCAGGCCCCCGTCGTTCGACTTGCTGAAGCCGTCCGCGAACGAGGCACCGAGCGGGCGGGTGAGGACGTAGGCGATCCAGAACGCGGCGATCGGGTTCAGGAGCCCGCGCCACCAGAGCAGCGCCGGGACCGCCATCAGCGCGGCGAAGAGGATCGCCGACCCGAAGTAGCCGAGGTGCAGGTTCATCGCGGTCAGGTCCCCGGCGGCGGTGCCGAGCGCGAACGTCGCCAGCACGGCGGTCCAGTAGTACCGCTCACGACGCCGGGTCGTGATGCTGTGGATCGAGAGCGTGCCCTCGCTGCGGTGCCAGGCCCAGAACACGCCGGCGACGCAGAGGGCGAAGAACGGCGTGGTGACGGCGTAGGAGAGGCCGGCGCCGTCCTTGATGCCGTCCGCGACCATCGTCCCGCAGACGGCGACCATCATCACGGCGAACCAGTAGACGGGGGCCCGGTACTCGCGGGCGTTCAGCTGCATCCGCATCGCGACGACGAACCCGCCGACGCCGATCAGCGCCGCCGCCGGGATGCTCGTCTGCCCCATGAAGTCGGAGATCGCCTCCCCCATCCCGGTCGTCAGGAGCTTCAGGGCCCAGAAGAGGGCGATGATCGCGGGGACCTTCGCCGCCGCGGGTTCGAGGCGGGGCAGGCGGGTGCGGGTGGTGTCGGGCATCAGGATCCTTCGGGCCGAGAGCGCGGTCGACGGGCGACGGGGCCGCCGCCCGTCAAGGAGGTGCAGGCGACGGCGACGCAGCACGTTAGGTGCCGTTCGTGAGGCAGAGATGAGAGCGCCGCGGCGCTCTCCGGCTCGCAGGTCGCGGGTCCCCCGGTCGGCCGAGGGACCCCCGCCCGCCCCCACGCGCTCAGGCGGCGTCGGGGTCCAGCTCACCGCGGCGGACCTCGATGACGTCGCGCTTGGTCACGCTGAGGAAGACGACGAGCACGAGGATGATGGCCAGGAAGATGTAGCTCGTCCCGGTCGTGCCGAGCCCGAGCCCGCCGTCGTGCTTGGTCTGCGACATGAGGTCGCCGATCGACGCGCCCAGCGGCCGGGTCATGATGTACGCGAGCCAGAACGCGAGGACGGCGTTCAGCTTGAACACGAGGTGCGCGACCGTGATCAGGGCGATCACGCCGGCGAAGATCAGGACCGACACGGTGTAGCCGAGGGCCGCCTTCTCGGCGACGAGGTCGCCGGCGGCGGTGCCCAGCGCGAAGGTGAAGAGGATCGTCAGCCAGTAGAAGCCCTCGCGCTTGGACGTCACGATGCTGTGGATCGAGAGCGTGCGCTCGCTCGCGAACCAGGCCGCGAACACCAGCGCCAGGATCACGGCGAAGAGTGACCTCGGGGACCTTGTTCAGCATCGCGCGCCCTCGCGATGCCGTCGCCGTTCCCGGGCGGGCGGTGGTGGTCGTCGTCATGGCCCCACCGTGCCGGGCGTCGATGAGACGGCCATGAGCCGGAGCGACCGGCGCGGCGCGCTGCCCACGCCGTCGTCCTGGCCGTCGGCCCCCGTGCCCGCCGCGGCTCTCATCTCGGCCTCATCCGCACGCGCCAGGGTGGCCCGATGCGTACGACCCGCCCGACGACGGCGCCCGCCGCTCCACCGACACGAGTCAGCACGGGCGGGGCCCGCCCGTGAGCACCACGATGCACCTCTGGGAGGCCGTGATCCTCGGCGGCGTCGAGGGCCTCACCGAGTTCCTGCCCGTGTCCTCGACGGGGCACCTGACGATCGTCGAGAAGCTCATGGGCTTCAAGCTCGACGACGCGGGGCTCACCGCCTTCACGGCGATCATCCAGGCCGGCGCCGTCCTCGCGGCCGTCATCTTCCTGCGCACGGACCTCATCCGGCTCGTGACCGCCGTCCTCCGGGGCGTCGCGTCGCCGGCGGAGCGCCGCACCCGCGACTTCCGCTTCGCGCTGTTCATCCTCGCCGGCTCGATCCCGATCGGCGTCATCGGCGTCGCGTTCAAGGACCAGATCGAGACGACCCTGAGATCCCTCTGGTTCGTGGGCATCGCGCTGATCCTCTTCTCCGGCGTCATGTGGTGGGCCGACCGCGTCGGCACGCAGGAGCGGCACGAGGACGACATCACGCTCCGCGACACGATCACCGTCGGTCTGGCGCAGTGCATCGCCCTGATCCCGGGCGTCTCCCGCTCCGGCGCCACGATGTCGGCCGGCCTGGTCCTGGGCATCGACCGCGTCGCCGTCACGAAGCTCTCGTTCTTCCTGGCGATCCCGGCCCTCCTCGGGGCGACGCTGCTCGAGGTCGCGTCGAAGGCCTCCGACATCGCCCACGGCGTCGGCTGGGGACCGACGCTCCTGGCGACCGTCGTCTCGTTCGTCGTCGGCTACGCCGCCGTCGCCTGGCTGCTGAAGTTCGTCGCCCACCACGGCCTCGGCGTCTTCATCCGCTACCGCGTCGCCCTCGGCGCGGTCGTCCTGGTCCTCGTCGGGGCCGGCGCGATCTCGCCCACCTGAACGGACGCGGCAGGGGCACGAGCGGCAGGGCGCCACTCATCTCGCCCTCATCTCCGCCGGGAGTACGGTGGGCCTACCTAGGGCCTCCTAAGGACGTTCGATGTCTGCCTCCTCCCTCTCCGGCGCCCCCGCGGCGCACCCCGCGAACCGCAGCGAGTCCCGCTGGTTCTCCGCGTGGCTCGTGGCGGTGCTCGGCCTGCTCACGCTCGTCGTGATCGCCGGGTGGAACGCCGCGGGCGGCACCGTCGACCCGACCGACGCCGGCCGGACGCTGAGCCGGACGACCGTCGTGGTCAACAGCGCCGTCCTCGTCCTGCGCGAGGGTCTCGAGTGCGTGCTCGTCCTCGCCGCGATCACCGCCGGTCTGCGCGGGCCGGCCGCCGGTCAGCGGCGTCCGATCGCGATCGGCGGTGCCGCCGCGCTCGCGCTCTCCGTGATCACCTGGTTCGCCGCGGTGTGGATCATCGGCGCGTTCGGGAGCACCGGCGTCAACGTGCAGGCCGCCACCGGGATCCCGGCGATCCTGGTCCTGCTGGTGATCATGAACTGGTTCTTCCACGACACCTACTGGACGGGCTGGATCAAGCGCCACAACCGGAAGAAGAAGGGCCTGCTGCACGCCGACGCCGGCAGCCGGCGGCTCCTCCTGGGGCTCGGGCTGCTCGGCTTCAGCGCCGTCTACCGCGAGGGCTTCGAGATCGTCCTCTTCCTCCAGTCCCTGCGGGTCGGCTACGGCTCCTCGGTCGTGCTGGAAGGCGTCACCCTCGGCCTGATCTTCACCGCGGCCGCCGGGATCGTGACCTTCGTGCTGCACCGCAAGCTGCCGTACAAGCGGCTCCTGATCATCACCTTCGCGCTGCTGGTGCTCGTCCTCTTCGTCATGGTCGGCGAGCAGGTCAACGAGATGCAGCTCGCCGGCTGGATCGGCACCTCGACGTTCTGGGACGCCCCCGGCTGGCTGGGCACCTGGTTCTCGATTTTCGGCAACTGGGAGACCGTGATCGGCCAGACCGTCGCCGTCGGCGCGGTCGTGGGCTCCTACGTCGTCGCCCGCGAGGTCCAGGTCAAGGGGCCCCAGCGGCGCGCGAGGCGGGCCGCGCGCGAGGCGGACGGCACCGCGGCCTGACCGGCGCACGGCGCCTCAGCAGACCCCGTCCGCCGCGGACGGGCACTCCCGCCACGCGGTGCCGGTGCTGGCTGCCGGCGCTCCCGGTCGGGAGCGTCCCCGCCCGGTCGTCCCCCGACGAAGCCGTTGCCGTCCATCGTCACCGCGCGGGCCGCGACGCCGCCGATCCCCTGGGCGTTGCCCACCATCGAGACGTGCGACCGCGGGGCGTGGATCGCAGCGCGCAGCGACGCGTTCCCGCGGATCGTGACCCCCTGCCGCCGGTCGTCGGCCCCGTACAGTGCGGGTGCGCATGCGCCCGGCCGCCTTCTTCGCCCGGCTCCCGATCCGGCTCCGCGTCGCCGCCACGTTCGCGCTGGTCATGGCGACCCTGCTCGCCCTCGCCGGCGCCGGGCTCTACGTGGCCCTCGGCGCGACGCTGCGGTCGGGGATCGACGACGCGCTGCGGACCCGCGCCGCGGACGTCGCGGCGATCGCGAGCGAGGTGACCGACGGGCGGTCGGACACGAGCCCGCTCACGGAGCGCGGCGAGAGCGTCGCGCAGATCCTCACCCCCGCCGGCCGGATCGTCGACGCCTCCCCCACCATGCGGAGCACGCCGCTCCTGACCCGCTCGCAGCTCGGCGCCGCCGCCCGGGGAGACACGTACGCGCGGCGCCCCGCGATCCGCCCGGTGGACGACGACGACGTGACCCGCCTGCTCGCGCGGCCGGTCACCTCCGACGGGCAGCGCCTGATCGTCGTCGTCGGCGCATCGCTCGAGCCGGTCGAGACCGCCCAGCACCGGCTCGCCAAGCTCCTCCTCGTCGGGGGCCCCGTGCTCCTCCTGCTCGCGTCGGTCGCCGGGTACGGGGCCGCGACGGGTGCGCTCCGGCCGATGGAGCGGATGCGGCGCGACGCGGCCACCATCCGCACGGTGCGCTCCGGGCTGCGCCTCGAGGTCCCGCCGGCCGGCGACGAGGTCGCCCGGCTCGCCGCCACGCTCAACGACATGCTCGCGCGGCTCGACGAGGCCTCGCGGCGGGAGCGCGCCTTCGTCGACGACGCCAGCCACGAGATGCGCACGCCGCTGGCGCTGGTCAAGGGCGAGCTCGAGCTGGCGATGCGCACGGGAGCGACCGTCGACGAGCTGCGCGCGGCGATCGCCTCCGCGGCCGAGGAGAACGACCGGCTCGTGCGCCTGGCCGAGGACCTGCTCGTCCTCGCGCGCACCGACGACGGGCCCGTGCTCGCGACCACGCCGATCCACGTCGCGGAGCTCGTCGATCTCGTTCGCGAGACGGTCGTCGCCGCCGGCCGCCCAGGGACACCGGCCGAGGCGGACGAGCCGCCGCGGGTCGAGGTGCGACTCGCGGACGGGGCGGAGGACGTCGTCGTCCACGGCGACGAGCGCCGCCTCGTGCGCGTCGTGGGCAACCTCGTCCGCAACGCCGCCGACGCCGGGGCGACCCGGGTCACCGTCGACGCGCGCGTGGCGGACGGGACCGCCGAGCTGCACGTCCTGGACGACGGGTCCGGATTCGCGGAGCCGTTCCTGCCCCGCGCGTTCGAGCGGTTCGCACGCGCGGACGACGCGCGGGCACGCGGCGGGACGGGGCTCGGCCTGGCGATCGTCCGCTCCGTCGCCGAGGCCCACGGTGGCACCGCGGGCGCCGCGAACCGTCCTGCGGGCGGCGCCGACGTCTGGATCCGCCTACCGGACCGGCCGCTCTCATCCGGGACTCATCCGCCGCGGTCATGATCGGCTGACGATGCGCGTGCTGGTCGTCGAGGACGACGTGAAGATGGGGAGCCTGCTCAAGCGGGGACTGACCGCCGACGGCCTGGTCGTCGATGTCGCGGCCGACGGCGAGCGCGGCCTGCTGCTCGCCGGCTCCACCGCGTACGACGCCATCGTCCTCGACGTGATGCTTCCCGGACGCGACGGCTTCGAGGTCTGCCGTGCGCTGCGCGAGGACGGGATCTGGGCGCCGGTCCTGATGCTCACGGCCCGCGACGCCGTCGACGACCGCGTCCGGGGCCTCGACACCGGGGCCGACGACTACCTGACGAAGCCGTTCTCCTTCGTCGAGCTGTCCGCCCGGCTCCGGGCCCTCGTCCGGCGCGGGCCGATCGAGCGCCCCACGACGCTGATCGTCGGGGACCTCCAGCTCGATCCCGCCACCCGCACCGTCCACCGGGGCGGCACGGAGATCGCGCTCTCCACGAAGGAGTTCGCGCTGCTGGAGACGTTCATGCGCCGGCCGGGCCGGGTCCTCGACCGCTACGCGCTGCTCGAGCACGCGTGGGACTACGACTACGAGCACCGCTCCAACGTCGTCGAGGTCTACGTGCGGTACCTGCGGGAGAAGATCGACCGGCCGTTCGGCGTCACGTCGATCGAGACCGTCCGCGGCGCCGGCTACCGGCTGCGCACGAACGGCGGCACCGCCGGCTGACGGTCGCGCGCTTCCGCGTCGGCCGGTTCCGCCGACGCCGCGGGCCCGGACACCGGACCGGCCGTCGCTCGCGGCGCGCCGCTCAGACCGCGGTCCCGACGACGGCGCCGATGCCGTAGGTGACCGCCATCGCGGCGACGCCCCAACTCAGCACGCGCACGGTCGCCGGGCGCACCGGAGCGCCGCCGAGGCGCGCCCCCGCGGTGCCCAGCGCGGCGAGCGCCAGCAGCGTCACGACGACGACCGCCGCCGCGCGGGCGCCGCCGCCGGCCGCCGCCGCCAGGAGCGGGAGGGCCGCGCCGACGGAGAAGGACGCGGCCGAGGACCAGGCGGCCTGCAGCGGACGGGCCCGGCGCTCGTCCTCCAGGCCGAGCTCGTCGCGGACGTGCGCCGCCAGGGCATCGCGCGCCGTGAGGGCCTCGGCGACCTCGACGGCGAGCGCCGGTGACAGGCCGCGGTCCTCGTAGATCGCGACCAGCTCCTGCAGCTCCCCCTCCGGGTCGGTCGCGAGCTCGTGCTGCTCGAGGCGGACGTCGGCGTTCTCGGTGTCGCGCTGCGAGCTGACGGACACGTACTCGCCGGCGGCCATCGAGAGCGCCCCGCCGACGAGCCCGGCGACACCGGCGGTCACGACGGCGCTGCTCGACGCGCCCGACCCGGCGACGCCGAGGACGAGGCTCGACGTCGAGACGATCCCGTCGTTGGCCCCCAGCACCGCCGCGCGCAGCCACCCGGCGCGGTGGCTGAGATGGTCCTCGGCCTCTGCGACCGCGCCGAAGCTCATGCGCACAAGGTACGGCCTGCCGGGAGCGCCCGGCGGTCCGAGGTCATCGTCCCTCGTCGCCGTCCCCGTGCCCGGGGGCCGCGGTGGCCGGCGTGTCGTGCCAGACCGAGCGGGCGCCGGCCTCGCCGGTGCGGTAGATCCAGATCCCGGAGATCACCGCGAAGACGAGGACCAGGAGGGTCATGGCGGCGGCGACCTGCGGCTGCCCCGGGAACGCCCGCGGGGCCTCGCCGGGGAGCCCCCCGATCCGGTCCACCGCGGTCGGCGTGGCCACCGTGCCGGCGGCCACCGCCTCGCCACGGCGGCGGTAGCGGACGGCGAGCATCGCGAGGATCAGGATCACGCCGTAGGCGATCATGATCGTGCCCATCTGGTCGCCGAGATTGGTGTGCTTCTCGAGGAGGGCGCTGGGCTCCGTCCGCGCCTCGAGCTTCTCACCCGTCGAGGGCGTGACGAGGCCGAGGACGATGCTCAGCACGCCGGTCACCAGGAGCGGCCAGCTCAGCCAGCGCCGGAACGGCGGCACCAGCGCGTAGGCCAGCCCGCCGATCGTGCCCCCGGTGGCCACGACGACGGTGAAGTGCACCATCAACGCATGGGTCGGGAGCCCGTTGACGTTGTTGAGGAGGTCGGCAAGCGGCATGGAGGGACTCCGGTCCAGGTGGGATGGGGCGCGGCGGGGGGATCGAGCACCCCGCGTGCGAGAGCCGTCGGTGCCTCGCCCCCCAGGGGCACGTGGCACGCGAGGTGGCCCGCCCGCCACCTTCGCGGTCGGGCGGCCAAGCGCCGTCGAACGAATCGACAAGAAACGGCAAAGGGCGGCCGCGGACGCCGCTCATCGGCACGCCGGCTCCGATCGGGTGCGGTCGGCGGTCGCGACGACCGGCGTGCCGTCGTCGAGCACCAGGAGTCCCCCGTGCGCGAGCCACCGGGGCCCGCCCTCGGGTCCGCTGAGCAGGGCGGCCTTGCTGCGCCACTCGGCCTCCAGCGCGGTCGGAGCCAGCGCGCTGGCCTGCACGACACCGGTGAACGCCGGGCGGCCCGTCCCGGGGTCGAGCAGGTGGTGCGCCGGCCGGCCTTCCACGTCCGTCCAGCTCCTGCGACCGATCCCGCTGGTGGCGACCGCGTCGTCCGTGATGTCGAAGCGGTGGATCTCGCGACCGTCGAACGGGCTCTCGATGCGGACCGGCCGGCGGTCACCGGACCGGCCGCCGATGCGGAGGTCGCCGCAGCAGTTCACGACGAACCGGTCGTAGTCCACCAGGCGCGCGGCGAGCACGTCGGCGGCGAGGCCCTTGACGAGCCCGCCGCCGTCGATGCCCAGTCCGGGCGGGCGCGTGGCCCACCCGCGCCAGGCGTCGTAGCGCACCTCGTCCCAGCACCCCCCGGGCCGTGGGGTCGCGGGAACCCGCGTCGGCGCGGCCGCGAGCGCGTCGCGCAGCGGGACGCCGCGTCCGTCGTGGTGGTCGGTGTACCCCGCCTCCCGCAGATCGTCCAGCAACGTTGCGTCGACGAGACCGCCCGAGGCCCGGCCGGCGTGCCCGACGGCCCGGAGCAGCAGGCCCATCGTCCGGCTGACCCGCACCGTCGGGGACGGGTCGGCGTTCAGGCGGGACAGCTCGCTCGTCGGCTGGAACCGGGTGAACCGGTCGTGCCACGCGCGAAGAGCGACTACGCCGTGCACTACGTCCGCGACGGTGCCGGCCGCACGGTCGACCAGTTCCAGAACGTGACCGACAACGGCGCTTCCCCGCAG
>NZ_JBFAPC010000036.1:0-40346 GCF_040675535.1 Patulibacter sp. NPDC049589
CGGGACCTTCGGTTGCGGCGGCCCGCGTACGTCGTCGAGGCGAGGCCCGCCGCGGGGGGGGGGGGCGCCCCCCAACAACCGCCGCCCTCGCCGCCGCCGGGGTCGCGACCGCGCTCCTGGCCGGGTGCGGGTCCGGCGACGGGACGTCGACCGCCGCCGACGGCACGCCGCGCGTGAAGGTCGTCGCCACCACGTCGCAGCTGGGCGACCTGGTGCGCGAGATCGGCGGCGACGCGGTCGACGTCCACCAGGTGCTGCAGCCGAACACCGACCCGCACGAGTACGAGCCGCGTCCCTCGGACGTCACGGCGACGGCCGGCGCGAAGGTCGTCTTCGCGTCCGGCCTCGGGCTCGACGAGTGGGTCGACGACGTCGCGAAGCAGGCCGGCGGCGACGCGCCCGTCGTCACGGTCGGCGAGACGGTCCCCACGAAGCTCGCCGGTGACGAGGAGGAGGGGCACGACCACGAGGCCGCGGGCGGGGACCACCCTGCCGACGGCGGTCACGCCGCTCCCGGGACCGACGCCGCCGAGCCCAGCGACGACGCCGCCGAGCCCAGCGACGACGCCGCCGAGCCCAGCGACGACGCCGCCGGCACGGCCGAGGCCGCCGCCACCCCCGGCGAGCTGGCGCACGAGCACGAGGGTGGTGTCGACCCGCACTGGTGGCACGACCCGACCAACGTCGAGCACGCGGTCGGCGTCATCCGGGACGCGATCGCGAAGGCCGATCCGGGCGCCGCCGCGGCGGTCCGCACGAGCGCCGCCGCGTACCTGGCGCGGGTCGAGGCACTGGACTCCGGGATCGCCGCGTGCATCGCGACGGTCCCGAAGGCGGAGCGCAAGCTCGTCACCAGCCACGACGCGTTCAACTACTTCGCGCACCGGTACGGGCTCACCGTGGTGGGCGCGGCGATCCCGTCGCAGACCACGCAGGCCCAGCCGTCCGCCGGCCAGGTCGCCGCGCTGACGAAGCTCATCGAGACGGAGAAGGTCAAGGCGATCTTCCCCGAGTCCTCCGTCAACCCGAAGCTCGCGCGGGCGATCGCGAAGGAGACCGGGGCGTCGTCGAACCTCGCGCTCTACGGCGACACGCTCGGGGCGAAGGGCACCGACGGTGCGACCTACCTCGGCATGGAGCGCCACAACGCCGACGCGGTCGTCCGCGGCTTCACCGGCGGCAGGGAGGGCTGCAGCCTCACGGGCTGATCGAGGATCCGCTCCCCGCCGGCGCCGGGCCCGTACGCTGCGGTCGAGCCCCGCGACCGCATGACGCCCGACCGCCTCTTCCCCTCCGAGCTGCACACCGCGGCCCTCTCGATCCGCGACCGGGTCGAGCTCGTCGCGCAGCAGGTCGCGCACGGGGCGGACCCCGACCCGACCGCGCTGGCCGCCCTCATGGCGTCGGCGGTCGACCTGCACCGCGAGATCGCCGACTCGCTCTTCCACGAGCTGCTCGACGTGGCCGACGACGCCGTCCGCGAGTTCAGCGACACGCTCGAGGTCGTCGCCGAGACGCTGGCGCTGATCGCCCGGACCGTCGACGTCGCGATGCTGGTGGCGCGCTTCCGGTCGATGGCCCGCCTCCCCGAGGACCCGTGGGGGATGCCCGTCCCGTTCACGCCGCCGCTGGACCGCGGGGAGCGCTGAGGGCCGGTGGTCGTCCACGAGCTGCGCGTCCGCTACGTCGAGTGCGACATGCAGGGCCACGTCTTCAACGCGCACTACGTCACGTGGATGGACATCGCCCACACCGAGCTGTGGCGCGCCGCCGTCGGCCCGTACGCGGCGTTCGCGGAGACCGGACTGGAGTTCGTGGTCGCCGAGGTCGGGGCGCGCTACCGGGCCGCCGCGCGGTTCGACGACGTGGTCCGGATCGAGGTCGTCCTCGACCCGCTGACGACGTCTTCGATGACGTCGCGGCACGCGATGTGGCGCGGGGGCGAGCTCCTCGCCGAGACCTGGGTGCGGCACGTCTGCGTCGACGCGGTGACGCACGAGAAGCGCGCGTGGCCGGAGGAGATCCGGGCGGCGCTCGCGCCGCACGTGGTCGTGCCCGCGGGCTGACCGGGCGTCCCCGGGGCGCCTCGTTCGGGTCCCGCGCCGGCCGGGACGTCGCCCGGGCCGGCCGCGTCGGACGGGTCGGCTCGCCCCGGGCCCGTCGCGGCGTCGTCCCGCTCGACCCGTGAGAGGTCCGTGAGGATGGGCCGTCGCGCGGACCGTCGCGGACTAGCGTCGTCGGCGTGTCCTCCTCCGCACCATCACCGTCCGTCGCCCGGCGGCCCGCGCCGCCGGCACTGATCGCCGCCGCGCTCGCCCTCGCGACCCTGGCCGGCCCGGCCGCTGCGACCTCCGGCGCGGCCGCCTCCTCCGGCGACCACGCGACCCCGCGCGTCGTCGCCGGCACGGCGGTCACCGTCGCGACCGTCCCGTACCAGGCCCGGATCCGCGTCCGGCTGGACGGCGCCGCGTGGGACGACGCCTCCGCGTCCCGGATGATCGGCTGCGGGGCGATCGTGCTGTCGAAGACGACGGTCCTGACCGCCATGCACTGCGTGGTCAACGGCAAGACGCCGATCGGCGCGCGGGCGATCGTCGTCGACACCGGCTCGTCGCGCTACGACACCGATCCGGCGAAGCGCGAAGCGCCCAAGCCGCTGACGGGCGACACGCCCCAGACCCGCCGCGTCACGCTCGTCCGGCGTCACCCGGGCTACCCGAACCCCGGTGGAGGTCCGGCGACCCGCGACCAGCGCGCCGACGACGTCGCGGTCCTGACCCTCGCGTCGCCCCTGACGCTCGACGGCAACACGAAGCCGGTGCCGCTCGCGGCGCCCGGCGCGCCGCAGACCGCCGGCGTCGCGCGGGCCTCCGGGTTCGGGCTGCAGTCCGGTGGGGCCACGTCCCCGAACGGCCGGCTCTACGTGCTCGACACGCAGCTGATCGACCCGGGCCTGACTCCCGGCTGGTGGGAGTCCACCAACGCGCTGTGGGTCGGGACGACGACGCCCGCCGGGTCGCTCTGCGAGGGCGACAGTGGTGGACCGCTCGTGCAGAACGGGCAGCTGATCGGCGTCTTCTCGAGCATGACCCTCGGCTGCCCGGCCGGCGCGCAGAACACGTTCACGTCGACGTCCGCGCCCGAGGTCCGCGACTTCGTCCTCGGCAACAGCAAGCCCGCGCGGGCCCCGCGGGGCGGAAGCGACGTCCTGCTGTCGGGCTCGGCGCGCGCCGGCGACGCCCTGACCTGCGCGCCCGGCACCTGGTCGGACGCCCCGTCGCTGGGCCTCGTGTTCTTCGACACCCGCGACGGGACCGTCCTGCAGAGCGGGCCGTCCACCACCTACGTCCTCGGTGACGGCGACGTCGGCCGCACCGTCTCCTGCCGGTCGGTCGCGACGACCGCCGGCGGCATCGGCCGCTCGCCGCGCACCGGCATCACCCCGCCGGTGGCCCCGCGTCCCGCGCCGCCCGCCCCGACGGTCCCGAGCGCCGCGCGCCTGAAGGTGCAGGCGAACGCCGGCGCTTCGCGCGTGCGCCGACGGGGCCGCGTGGCGTTCGTGATCGCGGTCGACAACGTCGGCGACACCCCGGCACGCAGCGTCCGCACCTGCGTCACGGTCGGCAGCCGCTTCGTCGTCTCCTCGCGCCACGGCGGCACGCTGCGCCGCGGCCGCCTGTGCTGGCAGACGAAGGAGCTCGAGCGCCGCACGCTCAAGCGCTTCGTGGTCCGCGCGAAGAGCAACGCCCGGCGCGGCCGGACGACCGCGGTGCGGGTCAAGGCGACCGCGACGTCGGTGCACTCGGCGAGCACCTCGCGGCGGCTGACGGTGCGCTGACGGCGCGGGGAAACCTTCGCGGTAGGAGTCCATCCTGGGTGCGCACCGAGACCCCGCGGTCTCGGTGCGGTTCGGCGTTCTTCGACGCGGTGCGCGCAGCCCGCTCTCGGGCGTTACGCGACGGGGACGGGGACGGGGACTGCGACGACGCCGTCCGCGAGCAGTCCGGCGACCTCGACCTCGTCGAGACCGGCAGCGGCCAGGACGACGCGTGTGTCCTGACCCGCCGCCCGGGCGGCTTGCGGGGTGGTCGGTGACCGGCCGTCGAAGCGCGGTGCCGGCGCCGCCTGGACGTGCCCGTCGACCTCGACGTAGCCGCCGCGGGCGACGTTGCGGGGGTGGTCCGCGACCTCGTCGAGCGACAGGACGGGACGTAGCGGGCATCGAGATCCGCGAACCGGTCGTCGAGCTCCGCCCGCGTCAGAAGTCGGACCGCGGCGGCGCGGACCCGCACGAGTGCGAGCCTCGTCCAGTGGACGCCACGGCGACCGCGGGGGCGAAGATCGTCTTCGCCCCCTTACGGTCGTGGTGTGTTCCCATCAAGCGATCCGAATGCTGAAAGCGTGCCGAGGCGGTGAAGCGATTACCCCATCGCGGGGGCCAGGGGCGCGGCAACTGCGGGAGCGTACGGCGCACGGACCGAGCAGCGACGCTCGTTGGTATGCGGCCCGCCACGATCGGGTGGCGCAGGCGCAGGCACCCCCGCCCCTGAGGGCGACGATCACTGCGGCCTGTCGCGGTGCTCGTGGGTGGCGGTTCAGGTGCGGGTGGGTGTGGCAACGGCGCCGTGGTCGAGGAGGGCGTCGATCTCGGCGGGCTCGAATCCAGCGTCGGCGAGGATAGATTCGGTGTCCTGGCCAGCGATGCGTGCTGGCGTGGGTTGTGTCGGGGGGTGCCCGTCGAAGCGCGGGGCGGGGGCGGCGTGCAGGTCACCCTGGATGTCGAGGTAGCTCTCCCGGGCAGTGCTGTGGGGGTGGTGGGCGACTTCGCGGAGGTCTAGGACGGGGGCGTAGCACGCGTCGCTGCCGTGGAAGAGCTGGTCGAGCTCGTCGCGGGAGCATCGACGGATCGCGGTGGCGATCTCGGTCTTGATTTCGGGCCAGCGGTCGCGGTCGGAGACCTCGGTGCGGGCGAGGTGGGAGAGGTCGAGGCAGTCACAGAGCTCGGCGTAGAACCGTGGCTCGATCGCGCCGATGCTCACCCAGCGTCCGTCCCGAGTCTCGAAGACGTCGTAGAACGGGGCTCCGGTGTCCAGCACGCCGGTGCCGCGATCGGTCGGGAACGTGCCTGCGCCGAGCATGCCGTGGAACATCGCGAGGAGCGCGGCGGTGCCGTCGATCATCGCGGCGTCGACGACACTGCCGGTACCGATGGCACGGGACTTGAGGATGCCGCACACGAGGCCGAATGCGAGGAGCATGCCCCCGCCGCCGAAGTCGCCGACGAGGTTCAGGGGCGGGACGGGCGCCTCACCGCGTCGGCCGATGGCATGCAGGGCGCCGCTAAGAGCGATGTAGTTGATGTCGTGTCCGGCTCGGTCGGCGAGGGGGCCATGTTGTCCCCAGCCGGTCATCCGGCCGTAGACGAGGGTCGGGTTGTGGCGGAGGCAGGTATCCGGGCCGATGCCCAGGCGCTCGGCGACACCGGGGCGGAAGCCCTCGAAGAGGGCGTCGCTCTGTGCGGCCAGTCGCAAGACAACTGCCACGCCTTCGGGTGTTCGGAGGTCCACGGCGATCGACCGGCGGCTGCGCTTGAGGACGCCGTGGTAAGTGTCGGTGGCGGGGTCTCCCCCGGGGCGGTCGACGCGAATGACGTCGGCGCCCATGTCGGCAAGCATCATGCCTGCGAACGGTCCCGGCCCGATCCCGGCGATCTCGACGACCTGCACGCCCGCGAGCGGCGCGTCGACTCGGTCGGCGGGGCTCACCGCTCGGCCCTCCGCGTCCCGGCGGCGAGCGCTGAGGCCCGACCGGGCAACGCCACGCGAAGGTCCGCGGGGCGTCGTTCGAGGGCGGTGAGACGGTTGAGGGCCCGGCCGACGAGGCCGAAAGCCAGGGCGATGCCGGCGGTCGTCACGACCGCGCTGAGCTGGGTGGCGTCACGCATCCTTGACTCCTGGGACGACGGACAGGTGGGCTCCGGCCGGTCCGCCTGCGCCCCCGGTGTGGCCGATGGCCCCGGGCACCGGCACGCGGGCGACGGTTCTCGCGCGCTGCGCGGCGATCTCGGTCCGGGCGATCGCGCGCCGGTGGACCTCGTCGGGGCCGTCGGCGATTCGCAGGGCTCGCTGGTTGGCGTACATCGCGCCGAGTGGGACGTCCTGGCTCACGCCCGCGCCCCCGTGCACCTGGATCGCGCGGTCGATCACCCGCAGAGACATGGCGGGCACCGCGACCTTGACCTCGGCGAGCAGGCCCTTCGCGGCCTTCGGGCCGCCGTGGTCGAGCAGCCACGCCGCGTTGAGCGTCAGGAGCCGCGCCTGGTCGATTTCGATCCGGCTGTCGGCGATCCACTCGCGGACGACGCCCTGGTCCGCCAGGGCGCGACCGAACGGGGAGCGGTCGTCGGCGCGGCTGCACAGGAGCTCGAGCGCCCGCTCGGCCGTGCCGATCGACCGCATGCAGTGGTGCAGGCGCCCGGGACCGAGCCGGGCCTGAGCGATCGCGAACCCGGCGCCCTCGGCGCCGATCAGGTTGGCGGCCGGCACGCGGACGTCCTGGAGCGAGACCTCCGCGTGCCCCTCTCGATCGTTGTAACCAAACACCAGCAGATCGCGCTCAATCACGACGCCGGGGGTATCCATCGGGACGAGAATCATCGAGTGCTGCTGGTGTGCGGGCGCCGCGGGGTTGGACCGCCCGAGCACGACCGCGACCCGGCAGCGGGGGTCGGAGGCACCGGAGACCCACCACTTCCGCCCGGACACGACGTAGTCGTCGCCGTCGCGCCGGATGCGGCAAGAGATCGTGGTGGCGTCCGAGCTCGCGACGTCGGGCTCGGTCATCATGAAGCACGACCGGATCTCGCCCTCCAGCAGCGGGCCGAGCCACTGCTCCTGCTGCTCAGGTGTTCCGAATTGCTCAAGCAACTCCATGTTTCCGGTGTCCGGCGCAGAACAGTTCAGCGCCTCGGGCGCTAGTAGGGGACTCCGGCCGGTGAGTTCGGCGAGGGGTGCGTAGTCAGTGTTGCTTAGCCCCTCCGTCCACTGCGTCCGGTGCGGGAGGAACAGATTCCATAGCCCTCGGGACCGCGCCTTGCGGGAGAGCTCCTCGAGGACCTCCGAGACGTGGTGCGGGTCGCCGCTCGCGGCCATCTCCATCACGTACGCCGCCTCCGCGGGGATCACGGCCTCCTCGACGAAGCTCCCGAGCTCCGCGTGGAGCTCCTCGGCGCGCGCGCTGCGTTCGAAGTCCATGTCCCGAGCCTGAGTGCTGGGACCGCTTCGCACCACCCGCCCGGGGTCGATCTGGCGGAATCGACAACCGGGTCCGACGCGCCGCGCGGGTCCGGCGGCGCCGTGGATAGTGGCCACTATGAGCCACGCCACGATGGAGGAGCCGCTCGGGATCGACCGGGCGCGGGTGGATGCCTGGTTGGCTTCCCGGATCTCCGACCTCCAAGGGCCGGTCGAGTACCGGCTGATCGCGGGCGGGCGCTCCAACCTGACCTACGAGGTGCGCGACGCGACCGGCCGTCGCTGGGCGCTTCGCCGTCCACCGATGGGGCGCGTGTTGCCATCCGCGCACGACATGGCGCGCGAGCACCGGATCATTGCGGCGCTCCGGCGGACCGCGGTCCCCGTCCCTGAGCCCATCGGCCTCTGCGACGACCCGTCGGTGTCGGGAGCGCCGTTCTACGTGATGGCGTTCGTCGACGGGCACATCCTGAAGGCGGAGGACGATGTCGTCGCGGCGTTCGCCGCGCCGGCGCGGCGAACGGTGACGCGCTCGCTGATCGAGTCGATGGCGGAACTCCATCGTGTCGATCCCCGGCCGGTTGGCCTGGGTGACCTCGGCCGTCCCGACGGCTACGCCGGACGACAGCTTGCGCGTTGGCGGTCGCAGTTCGAGCGCGCGAAATGCCGCGAGATGCCGGCGATCGACGAGACCGCCGAGCTGCTGGAGGCCAGTATCCCGACGCAGCAGCGCACGTCGATCGTCCACGGGGACTACCGGATCGACAATTGCGTCTTCGACGCGTCTGGGGAGGTGTGCGCGGTACTCGATTGGGAGCTGTGCACCCTCGGGGATCCGCTCGCGGACCTCGGGCTGCTGCTGGTGTATTGGATTGAGCAGGGCGAGCAGGCGCCGTTCATGCCCAACGGCACCCCTACGGTGCTTCCGGGGTTCCCGTCGCGCGGGGAGATCGTCGACCACTACGCCGCGACGTCGGGGCTGGATGTGTCGCACATCGACTTCTACACCGCCCTCGGCTACTGGAAGCTCGCCTGCATCCTCGAGGGGATGCACGCGAAGGCGGTGACCGGTTCGGCGCCTATCGACGAGTTCCTCCGCGACGTCGCTGGCCCGCAGGCCGTCACCCTGTCGGAGACCGCGCTGCGCATCGCGCGTCAGCGGAGCGCTTAGTGTGCTGATTGATTGGTTCTTGGATGGTCGCGGATCGGGGTCGTGCCTGGTCCTGCAGTCGCCTCGGTATCGCTCACGGACGACGAACGCGAGCAACGCGTGGCGTCGTCGCGTCGTCGGACGAGTTCGGAGGCCCTCGCGACGCGGTCGCGAATCGTGTCGGCCGCCGAGGGCCTGAGCAACACGGAGATCGCTGAGCAGGTCCGCGTGCATCGCAATACGGTCAGGACGTGGCGTGCGGGGTTCCTCGCGGGGCATCTCGGTGGTTTGGCCGATGAGCCGCTGCCGTGCCGGCCCAGGACGGTGACCGATCAACAGGTCGAGGACGTGGCCGTCAAGACGCTGAAGTCGACACCGAAGGACGAGACGCACTGGTCGACGCGGTCGATGGTGGAGGGGACCGGCATGTCGCAGTCCGCGATCCACCGGATCTGGAATGCGTTCGGCCTGCAGCCGCACAGCCAGGCCACCTGGAAGCTCTCGAGGGACCCGCAGTTCGTCGCGAATCCGGGCGTGGATCGAGTCCAGGAACGACAACCTGCGGCCCTACGTCAGGACCAAGACCGCCGACCAGATCCTCGAATCCACCAGCCGCTACTGCACACGAAGCAAGGAATCACCGCACAAGTAGGAGGCATGGGGTAGGACGTGGTCCGGTAGGGCGAGCCTCCGGCCCGTCGTCGAAGGCGAGAGCCGAACCTGGACGAGTGCCAACGCCTGACGCGGAGCGGCTACGGTGGCGGCGGCTCGAGCGACGAGAGCGGGCCGGGGGTGGCTGGGTCGCGCCCCGGGCCGACGGGCAGCGGCACCACCGTCGCCCCGCCGCGTCCGTCGTCCACAGGGACTGCGGAAGGCAGGACGGTGTGGAGGTCCGACGATCCGTGGTGCCCGTCGTCCTCCGGGCGCTCCAGGCCTAGGGTCACCAGGAGGTCCTCCTCGAGCTGGAACCACACGCTGTGGAACGAGTCGACGGCGGGCGACGTGAGGAACCGACGGTCGTGCTCGCTCATGGTCAGGGCCGCGCGCAGCCGGTCCGGGTACGGAGCGAGGTGCGGGACGGCGACTCCGGCTCGGTCCAGCGGCCGCGACGCGCCCGCGAGGCCGTCCCTCAGCATCCGGGATATCTCGCGGGCGGTCCCAACCTCACGCGACGAGAGCTGCCACGCGACGCATGCGTCCTCGACGATCGGATTGGCGGCGACGAAGGCCGCGTAGGCGTCCCGGACCACGTCGAGCGGCAGAGTCGAACGGAGGTCCGAGAGCATCCTCCGGTGCCTGCGGTACCCAGGCGGGGTGAGGACCAGGCCGTGACGGTTGCGGAGGACAAGCCCGTCGGCTTCGAGCGCGGCCATCGTGGCCGGGTCGGTGACCTGGTCGGCGAGCACCAGGCCGCGCGTCCGGAGGATGTGCAGTTGCGCGAGCTCGTCGGGAAGGGTCAAGGCGCCGTCCTCCTGACGGGCACCGGGCGACCGAGCGGATCGTAGCCCGGCAGCCGGCCCTGGAGCCGCAGGACGAGCATCGCCATCTGGGCGGTCAGCTGATCCTGGGCGTCGCCCGCGACGTCGAGGCCGGTCAGGTGCGCGATCGTCCGCAGCCGGTAGCGGACCGTGTTCTCGTGGACGTTCAGCGCCTGCGCGGCGAGCCGCGGACTGCGCGAGGACTCGATGAAGACGTAGAGGGTGCGCAGCAGCTCCGCCTCCCGAGGGTCCCGGCCGTCGGTGGTCAGCGCCGCGAGCTCCAGCGTCACGAAGCGCTCCAGAGCGCACCGGTCGACGGCCCCGAGGACGAGGCGGCCGACGCCCAGGGCGGACGCGGACACGACGAGCACGACCTCGGAGCACAGGCTCGTGACGGCGTGCGCGACCTGCCGCGCCTCCTCGAACGCATGGTGCACATCGTCGGGCGAACGGCGGGCGGTCGAGACGGCCGCGAAGTGGGCGTCCGGGTCGGGGAGCTCCCGGAGCGCGGCCTCGAGCGCGTCGGCGACGCGCGCGCAGCCGGCCGTCCGGGAGATGCCCTCCGGCAGCCCGACGACGAGGGCGGAGACCGCGTCGACGCTCGTGTGGGTCAGCAGCGGAGCCGTGCCGTAGTGGCTCGAGAACGCCGCCGCGATCTCGCCGGTGCCCGAAGGCGTCGCCGTCCCGCGGGGCTCGACGCGGCAGACGACGAGCGCCGCCGGCAGCGGTCCGAGGTGCTCGTCCATCGTGCGCTGCAGCTGGGTGGCGTCGTAGTCGGTCCGCAGGACGCCGCCGCCGAGCCCGGCGGCGGCGATCCGGCGATCGACCCGGAGCTCGAGCTCGAGCGCCCGCGCGGCCCGCTCGACCACCGCCTGGTCGGTGAGCGTCAGCCGGCTGCGGGACTCCATGATGGCGATGTACCCCCAGGTGGCGTCGTCGACCGTCACCGGAGCGACAAGGCTGCGGTGCAGGAGGTTGCAGTTGACGTTCGCGCCGACGATCGCGGACCGACCAGGGGCGATGGCGGCGAGCGCCTCCGCGACCTCGGGCTGGGCGGTGATCTGCGGCGCGAGGACACGGGACACGAGCGCGCTCACACCGTCGGGCGACGCCTGCGCCACGGGCACGCCCTCCACGGTGGCGACGCTGCACTGCTTCTCGGTCAGGCGCGCGGTCAGGGCCGCGATCCCGTCGGCGTCCGGGGTCGTGCTCGAGAGGCTGGTGAAGCGCCGGTCGATCACCGCCGCGCGTCCCAGCGTGGCCGCGCGGCGGTCGAGCCGGGCGTTCGCCTCCCGGAGCTCCGCGGCCGCGTCGAACTGCAGCACCACCGCGAGCGCGACCGCCCCGAAATGCATGAGGTCCTGCTGCTCCTGGTCCGAGTACGACCTGCGGCTCCCGTGCTGCTCGACGAAGAGGAGGCCGTCGACCTCGTCCGCGGCGATCATCGGGACCCCGAGCACGTCGGTGACTTCGAACTGGCGCATCGTCGGCCGGATGGCTCGGGCGTCGTGGGCGGCGTTCTCGACGACGACGGGACCGCGCGAGGCGATGATCTCGCGGGAGAAGCGGTCCGCGAGACCCCCGCAGATCAGGCCGTCGGCGGCGCCGTCCACGAGGGCGCCGAGCGCGGCGACGCCGCGGAAGAGCTTCGTCGTGTTCTTCGGGCGCAGGAACATGACGCAGCGGTCGACCCCGACGATCTCACTCGCCGCGACCACGATCGCGTGGAGCAGGTCGGCGCGGTCGCGCGACGAGCCGGCGGCTCGGACGATCCGCGCCGCCGCTTCACCGTTCGGGAGGCGCTTCGGGTTCTCCCCGGTCTCCGCTCCGCGACCGACCACCGCGGGGGACCATCCTGTCGCCATCATCCTCTCCTCGGGTTCGGTGCCTCGCGCCGCACCGGGAATTGCGTAGGGTCGGCGAGCGCCCACGGGAAGGTCGAGCGCCCCCGCTCTTGTCGATTCTGACAGGTACCGGGACGGACGTTGCCGAAGCCTGGGCCTGGGCCGGGCGTCGGGGCCCCTCGCGCGGGCGGGAGCGCCGCCGAGCACCGCGAACGACCATCCCGACCGGGTGGTGGGCCGTCGATCGCGACAACCGGGCAGCCGGTGACCCGGGCGACCGTGAGTTTGGAGAACCCGTCAACCCACGGGCCCGCTCCGGCCCGAGCGGGTCGTCCGAGGCTAGCGTCGGAAGGAGCACCCGGCCAGCCGCTCCGTGGCGGCTCGCCGCACATCGACCGAGGGACCGACCACATGAGCACCTTGCCCGAGCAAGCCGTCGAGTACCGCACGTTCTACATCGGCGGCGAGTGGGTCCAGCCCGCCGGCGCGGGACAGATCACCGTGACGTCGCCGGTCAACGAGGAGGTCGTGGGCATCACGCCCGACGGGGTCGATGCCGACGTCGACCGGGCCGTCGTCGCCGCGCGCTCCGCCTACGATCAGCAGGGGGGCTGGGCGTCGTGGACGCCCGAAGAGCGCGGCGAGGTCCTCGAGCGCTTCGCGGTGGAGATGGACGCGCGGGCCGCCGACTCGGCGGTGCGCACCACGATGTCCAACGGCATGCCGTTCGCGCTCTCGCAGCAGCTCGAGGGCGGGCTGCCCGGCGCGTTCGTGCGCTACTACGTGGGGCTGGCGACGGCCCAGCAGCGGGAGGAGATCCGTCCCGGGTTCCTGGGTGGTCCCGCGCTGCTCCGGCGGTACCCGATCGGCGTCGTTGCGGCGATCGTGCCGTGGAACTTCCCCCAGGCCCTGACCTTCGCGAAGATCGCCCCGCTCCTGGCCGTCGGCTGCACCGTCGTCCTGAAGCCCTCGCCGGAGACGGTCCTCGACGCGTACACGGTCGCCGAGGCGGCCGACGCGGCGGGCGTGCCGGCGGGCGTCATCAACGTCGTCCCGGGTGGCCGGGAGACCGGTGCGTACCTCGTGCGCCACCCCGGCGTCGACAAGGTCGCGTTCACGGGGTCGACGGCGGCGGGCCGGTCGATCGGCGAGGCGTGCGGCCGGCTGCTGCGCCCCGTGACGCTTGAGCTCGGAGGGAAGTCGGCCGCCATCGTGCTGGACGACGCCGACCTCGCCTCGAACCTCGAGGCGCTGTTCGGCGCGTGCCTCATCAACAACGGCCAGACCTGCTGGCTCAACAGCCGCATCCTGGCACCGCGTGGCCGCCACGACGAGGTCGTCGAGCTCCTCGCGTCCCTCGCGTCGGGAGCGACGATCGGCGACCCGTTCGACGAGGCGACCCAGGTCGGTCCGCTCGTGTCGGCGCGCCAGCGGGACCGGGTCGAGGGCTACATCGCCCAGGGCATCGAAGGGGGCGCGCGGGTCGCGACCGGTGGAGGCCGGCCGGACGGCCTCGATCGCGGGTTCTACGTCGAGCCGACGGTGTTCGCGAACGTCTCGCCCGACGCGGTGATCGCCCGCGAGGAGATCTTCGGGCCGGTCCTCTCGGTGATCCCGTACGACGGTGTCGACGACGCCGTCCGACTCGCCAACGACAGCGAGTACGGGCTCGGGGGGACGGTCTGGACGACCGACCATGAGAAGGGCCTGGCCGTCGCGAGGCGGATTCAGACCGGGGCGATCGGCATCAACCAGTTCTTCACCGACCCGTCCGCGCCGTTCGGCGGGGTGAAGTCCAGCGGGCTCGGGCGCGAGATGGGCGTCGAGGCGCTGTCGACCTTCCAGGAGCTGCAGACGGTCTACCTGGATCCGGCCGGCCCCGTCCCCGAGGTCTGAACCGACGCCGACGAGGGGCGCCGGAGCGGTCGGCGGCCCGCCCCGCGCGTCGCTGCGCACCGGGTGAGGCCGTCGGCGCTCGCCGCGTCAGCGGGGCTCAATCCGGCGCCCCGGGGCTCAGTCCCGGACCCGGAGGACGACCTTGCCCGTCGCGGTGCGCCGGTCAATCGCCAGGAGGGCGGAGGCCGCATCCTCGAATGCGAACGTCGCGCCGACGATCGGGGCGACGGCCCCCGCGCGGACGAGCATCGCGAGCTCGTCCGCGACGCGGGCGGTGACCTCGGGGCGGTTGAGCACGTAGGCGCCCCACCCGGCCCCGATCACCTCCAGGTTGTTCAGCAGCAGGCGATTGACCCGGACCTCGGGGATCCCCCCGTCGGCGAAGCCGACCACGACGATCCGTCCGAGCGGCCCCAGGCAGCGGAGGCTGTCGGTGAACCTGTTCCCCCCGACGGGGTCGATGACGAGGTCGACGGGTCCCATCGAGTCGAGCACGTGCGCGCGCCATCCGGGACCCGACCGCACCACCTCGTCGGCACCCGCCATCCGGGCGATCCGTTCCTTGGCGTCCCCGGACACGAGCGCGACCACCCGCGCGCCCAGGCCCTTCGCGATCTGGATCGCCGCAGTGCCGACGCCCCCCGCGGCTCCGTGTACGAGGACGGTCTCGCCACGGATGAGCCGGCCGCGTGTCACGAGGGAGAAGTAGGCCGTGTGGTAGTTCAGGACCAGGCCGGCGCCCTGGTCGAACCCCAGGCGCTCGTCGAGCGGGAAGGTCATCGCGACCGGCGCGACGGCGACCTCGGCGAAGCCGCCGAGGAGGCAGAAGGCGGCGACGCGGTCGCCGGGGCGGACCGCCGCCCCCTCCGGGGCCGAGCGTACGATCCCGGCGATCTCGCTTCCGGGGACGAAGGGCAGCGGCGGCTTCATCTGGTACTCGCCGCGAGTCTGGAGGACCTCCGGGAACGAGACCCCCGCACCGTGGACGTCGATCACGATCCCGTCCCCGCCCGTGGGCCCGTGGCGGGGCCCGGGATCCGGGAGGTCGACGAGCTCCAGCGCGCTCTCCGGCCCGGTCAGCGACGTGATCTGCAGTGCTCTCATGGTCCTCCTCGTCGGGGGACGCACCTGGTCGGCGGCGCGTCTCGGTCGACGCTACCCACGGCGCTCCGCGCGGAGGTGGCCTGCGACACCGCTTGGCGGTTCCTCCGAAGTCGCCCATCGGCGATCGGCCCGGCGCAGATACCACTGGACGACCGTCCGAGGGCACTCCGGCGTGCGCTTGGAGAAGCGGCTAAACATCGTCGTGTGCGCCGGATCACGGTACAGGGGCCCGGCTAGTGTCCTCGGACCGTACGCCGCCCCGTGGCGGTCGTGCCGCGCCCGGAGGCCCCCAGCGGGCTCGGTCGCAACGCGCAACATTTACGACGTCTTCGGTGGTCGGTGCCGATGTCGGAGCTCGGAGAAAGCGGGTGCCTCGTGCAGGAAGTCGTCGCAGTCAACGTCGTCGCTCACCGGAAGGACCGGCTCGACCGGCCCGACGCCCTCGTCGCGTACCGCCGCGTCGCGGACGCGGCACTGGCCGACGTCGACCTCGGGGCCACCTTGACGGCGGTCGCCCGAAACGCGTGCGAGCTCCTCGGCGTCGACCGCTGCTCCGTCTTCATGCGCGACGGCCGCTCTCCCACCCGCTTTCGGGGCTACGCGGCGCATGCGGCCGAGGGCGTCGACATCGTCCCGCGGATGGTCTGCGGAGTCCAGGCGGACCGCATGACCGCGGAGATCGTCGCGGGCCGCCGTCCGATCTTCGTCCGGGATGCGCCCCACGACGGGCGACCCGTGCGCTCGGCGATGCGTCGCCTGGACGTCCGCGCGATCCTCGGCGTGCCGATGATCGCCGGCGACGAGGTCATCGGTCTGCTGTTCCTCGACCAGGCGGGCGCGAACCACACGTTCACCGACGAGGACCAGAGCGACGTCGCCGGCTACGCGAACCTCTGCGCCCACACGGTCGCCCAGGTCCAGCGGCTCGCCGGCCTCGAGACGACGGTCGGCACCCTCACGCGTAACGTCGCGACGCTCAAGCGCGTCACGGCGATCGACGCACGATTCGCCACGCTGGTCGAGACGGCCCCCAACGTCGAGGAGATCACCACCCTGCTCGCAGAGCTGACCGGCCTGCCGTCGGCGATGCACACGGCGGAGTCCGAGCCGGTGTGGTCGGTCATCGCCGAGGGGCTCCGCATGAGCGGCGGGTTCCCGCTGGATCCCGAGGTCGCGGGCGATCCGATGGTCGGTGCGGAGCTCTCCGCCATCGCCGCAGGCGGCTCGGCGATCGTCGGTCCGTATCGCCACTGCGGTCTCGTGCATCGCACGCTGGTGGCACCGGTGACCGTCGCGGGCGTCCGGTGGGGCTACGCCTCCGTCGTCGAGTGCCAGCGGCGGTTCACGACAGCCGACAAGGCCGCCGTCGAGCGGGCGGCGCACACGATGGCCGTCGCCTTCAGCTACCGGCCGTCGGTCGCGGCCGGTCCCCCGCACGCGCTGGCCGCGGACGACGGCGTGGACGCGCCGGGCCTCGAGGGGCTCGGCTTGTCGCTCGCCGGCGTCGCCGGCGAGCTCCCCCGACTGGTCTGCCTGATCCACCGGCGCGACGGGCGGCCGTGGACGTGCGAGGACCCGAGCGAGCTCGAGGAGGCGTTCGACCGGGCGTACGGGTCGGTCCGGTCCATCGTGATGCCTGACGGCGACCGCGGCGTCGCGCTCGTCGCAGAGCAGGACCGGCGCGTCGCACCGGATCTCTTCGTAGAGCGCACGCGGGTCGCGATCGCGGCGGTGCTGCAGGACTACCGCGAGCCCGGGCTGGTCGCGGCGATCTCGCCCGTCGTCCAGGACGTCGACGACGTCTCGCGCGCCTACACCGAGTGCCGGCAGCTCATGCGCTGCCGGATCGAGCTCTGCCCTCCCGACGCGCCGCCGCTCGCGGCGTCCGACCTGGGCGTGGGGCGCCTCCTGCTCGGATCGTCGGACGCGCGCGCGATGGACCGCTACGTGGAGGCGGTGCTCGCTCCGCTGCTCAAGGACGACTCGCGCCATCGGATGCTCCTGACGACCCTCCACGTCTTCCTCGAGTCGGCGCGGAGCCCCCGGCAGGCCGGCAGGATGCTCAACGTCCACGAGAACACGATCCGCTACCGCCTGGCGCGGATCACCGATCTGCTGCGGCTCAACATCGCGACCGACCTCGGGGACCAGCTCACTGCGCAGGTGGCGCTCCTGATCATGCGGCTCCAGGGCCGGCTGCCTGGCGTCAACGTGCTCGGCAACCTGGAGTCCGACGTTCCGCTCAGCCAGCGCAACGTGCTGCTTGGAGCGCGCCACAACCCTACCTCCGAAGGCGTCTGAGCGCCCCCGACGGGGGCTATCGTCGCTGGTGTGTGGTGTTCTCATCCACCGGGCGAGTGCTGATCTCGCTGGAGGACACCACACACGACGGGGCACAGGGTTTCAAGTGAGCGTGAGCGGGTTTCTTGTGAGCATGCATGACACGGCAACACCGGCCTTCGCGGTCGTCCACGCAGCGCGGGTCCGAGGGATCGTCCCCGACGACGCCCGCGGCGAGCTCGCCTCGGACAGCGAGTTCGAGCAGCTCGAGCGGGACGGTCTCGTGAAGAGGACCGCCCGGGGCCTGATCGCGACGCCGGTCGGCCTTCGCGAGCACGACTCCACGCTCGAGGCTTGGCGCGGAGACCTGGGGCCGGTGGGGGTCGTCGCCGCGACCTACGAGCGGTTCCTCGTGCTGAACGCCCCGCTCAAGGCCGTCTGCTCGGCGTGGCAGCGCTCCGCCCGCGACGAGGAGGCGCTGTTCAGCGTCGCCGGCCAGCTCGACGACTATCTCTCGCGGGTCCGTCCGCTCATCTCGCGGGCCGCAAGGGACGCGCCGTGGTTCGCGACCTACGCCTCCCGGCTGAGCGCCGCCGCCGCCGCAGTCGCCGCCGGGGACGGCCGGTTCGTGACCGATCCGCAGGTGGACTCGTTCCACAACATCTGGTTCGAGTGCCACGAGGACTACTTCGTGACGCTCGGCCGCAGCCGTGAGGACGAGGAGGCAGCATGACGCGCCCCGACACCGGCGCGGCTCCGATCGAGACCGCGGCGCGCTACGTGTTCGCCGTCGGCTCCGGCGTGGCTCCCGAGCCCCGGGTACTGGGCGGCAAGGGCGCCGGCCTGGTGCGGCTCGTCGGCCTGGGGCTTCCGGTCCCGCCCGCCTTCGTCGTGTCGTGCGAGGCCGGACTGGACTACCTCGCGCAGGGCGAGCTCTCGGCCGTCGCGTCGCGGGAGATCCACGAGAACCTCGTCGCGCTCGAGGTCACGAGCGGTCGGGAGTTCGGCAACCCAGAGCGGCCGCTTCTCGTCTCCGTCCGCTCCGGGGCACCCGTGTCGATGCCGGGGATGATGGACACGGTCCTGAACGTCGGGCTCACCGCCACCACGGTCGAGGGGCTCGTCCGCGAGACCGGCGATCCCCGGTTCGCCTGGAACTGCTACGCGCGCTTCGCCGAGAGCTACGCCCGGATCGTCCGGGGCCTTGCGGCTCACGAGGTCGAGTCCGCGCTGCTCGACCTCGAGCTGTCCGGCCTGACGGGCGAGGAGCGCTCGCGCGCCGCCGTCGCCGCGATGCAGGAGCTGATGATCGCCGACGGCGGACGCCCGGTGCCCGACGACCCGCGGCAGCAGATCCTCGAGGCGACGGAGGCGGTGTTCCGCTCGTGGAACAGCGAGCGCGCGCAGGCGTACCGGCGACTGCGCCGGATCGACGGCGGGCTCGGAACGGCCACCGTCGTCCAGGTGATGGTGTTCGGCAACCGCGGCGCCACGTCGGGCAGCGGCGTTGCGTTCACGCGCGACCCGTCCACGGGCGAGGCGCGTCCCTACGGGGACTTCCTCTTCGATGCCCAGGGCGAGGACGTCGTCGACGGGACCGTCGACCCGGCGTCCCTCGAGGACCTCGCGGCCGGGCTCCCCGAGGTCCACGCAGAGCTGGTGGCGAGCCTCGCACGCGTCGAGGAGCACTACCGCGACGTCTGCGAGGTCGAGTTCACGGTCGACGAGCGAGAGCTCTGGGTGCTGCAGACCCGGGTCGGGCAACGGTCGGGACGCGCCGCGCTGAAGGCCGCCGTCTCGTTCGTCGACGAGGGCCTCATCGACGTCGCCGAGGCGCTCGGGCGCGTCACTCCCGCACAGGTCGAGGCCGCTGCGGCCCCGCGGTTCGCCGCCGCGCCGCCGGACGACGACGTCATCATGCGCGGCCTCGGGGCCTCGCCCGGAGCGGCCGTCGGGCGGGCGGTGTTCGACGTGGAGGACGCCGTGACCCTCGCCGGCGAGGGACACTCCGTGGTCCTAGTGCGTCCGACGACCTCGCCATCGGACGTGCGGGGCTTCATCGCGGCGTCCGCCATCGTGACGGGTCGCGGCGGACGCACGAGCCACGCGGCGGTCGTCGCCCGCGGCATGGCCCGGCCGGCCGTCTGCGGGGTCGGGGCGGTCTCCGTGTCGGCCGACGGCACCACCGCGACCATTGACGGCATCACGGTCGAGCGCGGCAGCATCGTCTCGGTGGACGGCGTTCACGGAACGGTCGCTCGCGGAGCCCAGCCGCTCGTTCCGTCGGAGGACGAGTCCGAGATCGCACGGTTCCTCGCGTGGGCCGCCGCGGACAGCGACGTGCCGGTCACGGCGGCGCCCCTGCCGGCGGAGCCCGACGGCGTCTTCGCCACCACCGCGGGCCCGGTCGTCGTGCTCGACGACGCCGACCACATGTCGGAGCAGGCGGCGAACGCGCGGATCCAGGAGCTCAACGCCGGTGGCGAGGTGCCCGCCGTGATCGTCAGCGCCGCCTGGGCCCGGAGGGCCGAGGACGTGCTGCGCGGGACCTGCCGGGGGCTCGGCTCCTCGGACCAGGTCGTATCGCTGCCGCTGCTCGGCCGCGGGCTCCGCGCGCGGTAGGCCGGACTCCGGGAGCGGCCCCGGCGCTGCGCGCACCGTCGTGTCCGACCGACCGGGCGTCCGTCGCGGAGCACCGCGGCGGGCATCCCCGGCGGGCCCGTGCGGCCTAGGAAGATCCCACAACTTTCCGGGGACCCGCTGCCACGACACCGGACGTCGGAGAGACTCCGCTCATGAGTGACTCCCAGACCGGCCACTGCTTGTGTGGCGCCGTGCAATACCACTACGACGGAGACCCGGCACTGACGGCGATCTGTCATTGCGACGACTGTCAGCGCCAGAGCGGCACGAGCTTCTCGGTGAACGTGGCCGTGCCGCGGGCGCAGTTCCACCTGACGGCGGGCGACGCGGCGCTGCGGCAGTTCGAGACGGTCGGGACCGACAGCGAGAAGCCGCGCGCGCGCAACTTCTGCGGCACCTGCGGCTCGCCCGTGTTCACGGTGCTGTCGGAGATGCCCGAGCTGGCCTTCATCAAGGCAGGGACGCTGGACGACCGCGCCGGGCTCGCGCCGCAGCTCGAGGTCTGGTGCGACCGCGCGCAGCCGTGGGTGGACCACGCCGATCGTCCGACCCACCCGCGGGACCTCCAGCAGTAGGGACCGCAGGGCCACGTCGCGGCCCTGCGGAGACGGCAGGGCAGCGGGGGCGTGAACGAGGTGCGGAGACGGCCAGTCGGTCGTTCCGCTGGGGATCGGCCGGCACCCGTGCCGGCCGAGTACGACACACGAAACACCTGGGGAGACATCGACATGACCACTGAAGAGCTCAACGGCAAGCGCGCACTCGTGACCGGTGGCGGGACCGGCATCGGCGTCGGGATCACCGAGTGCCTGCTGTCGCGCGGCGCGACCGTGACCATCGCCGGTCGCCGGCGTGACGTGCTCGACTCGGCCGCCGAGGACTTTGCCAAGCGCCACGGCGACCGTATCCGGGTCGCGAGCTGCGACATCACGGACGAGAAGTCGGTCGCCGAGGCCGTGCGCATCGCCGGCGACGGCGTGGGGGTCGACATCGTCGTCGCCAACGCCGGCGGTTCCGGCAGCGGCGGCCTCGCCCCGTTCCTCCTCCTCGACCAGGAGGCCTGGCTGGACGTCTGCCGGCTGAACATCGTCGGCACGGCGAACACGATCCGCGAGGCCGCCCTGGACATGCGCGGTCGCGGCGGTGCCATCGTCGTGATCTCCAGCGCCGGATCCGCGGGTCCGGAGCCGTGCTTCTCGCACTACTCCGCCAGCAAGGCCGCCGTCGACATGCTGGTGCAGAACGCGGCGCAGGAGCTCGGCGACTTCGGCATCCGCGTCAACGCCGTGCAGCCCGGCGTCGTGCCGTCGGAGATCGCGGCCGAGGCGTGGGACGGCAACGAGGACCAGTACGCCCACATCCTGAAGAACACGCCGCTGGGCCGTACCGGAACGGCGATTGAGGTGGGCGAGGCCGTGAGCTTCCTCTCCGGGCCGCACTCCGAATGGGTCACGGGCCAGATCTTCGCCGTCGACGGTGGCCTGACGATCCCGCTGGTCGCCAACCTGCAGGGCCTCGCCCGCAAGATCCACGGCGACGAGGCCATCGACGCGAACCTGGGCCCGCGACTGGCGTCGTTCTAGGCCTGCCGCACCGCATCCTGCCGCTCCGCCACGGAGATCGTGACGGGGCGGTCCGCCCTCCGACCACCCGGTAGACATGACCGCCCACAGCCAGAGCCTCGCGAATGACGAGGCCGCACCCCCCGAGGTGGCGCCCCGCACGATCATCGACGCCCTGCGCCGAACGGTCGAGCGGGATCGCCAGGGCACCGCCCTCCGCACGCTCGACGGAGCGCAGACCTGGACCTGGAGCGAGGCGCAGGACGAGGTCGAGCGGCTGGCGGCGGGCCTCTCGACACTCGGGGTGGGCCGCGAGGGCACGGTGGCGTCGATGATGCGCAACCGGCCCGAGTACGTCCTCGCGGACCTCGCCGTGGTGGCGAACGGCGCCGCCGGATTCGCGCTCTACGCGACGCTGCCGCCCGAGCAGATCGCGCACCAGCTGCGTAACTCGGGCGCCACCGTCGTGCTCTGCGAGCCCGGATTCCTGCCGTCCATCGAAGCCGCCCGGCTCGAGGGCACGGCCGTCGAGCACGTCGTGGTGCTCGACGAGGAAGAGCATCCCGACACGATCTCCTGGGCTGCGCTGCGCCGGGCGGGCGACGAGGCTCGCCCCACCTGGACCCCGTCGGCCGCGACGGAGGACGACGTGGCGACCGTGATCTACACGTCCGGCACGACCGGGCCGTCGAAGGGCGTCGAGCTCACGCACCGCAACCTGCTGGCCTCCGCCGAGGCGGTCAACGGCGTGGTCGGCCTGATGGCGGGCGACCGGGTCATCTCGTGGCTGCCCAACGCGCACGTCGCGGAGCGGCTCGCGCACTACTACCTGCCCGTGCGCTACGGGGTGAGCGTCACGTTCTGCGACGACCCGGGCGCGGTCGCGAAGGCGCTGCCGATCGTCGAGCCGCACTGGTTCTTCGCGGTCCCCCGCGTGTGGGAGAAGCTCCGGGCCGCGATCGACGTCCGCGTCTCGGCGCTGCCGGCGGACGAGCGCGGCACGATGCGCGGTGCCCTCGCCCGGCGCCTGGATCGGGTCCGCGACGGGCGGCTCGACGACCGGAAGCGGGACGACGACCTCGAGCTCCTCCGGCCGCTCCGGACGGACCTCGGACTCGGCGCGGCCAAGAGCCTCCAGGCCGGCGCGGCGCCGTGCCCGCGCGAGGTCATCGAGTTCTTCCACGCCCTCGGCCTGCCCCTGACCGAGATCTGGGGCATGTCGGAGACGACCGCGGCCGGCACGATGAGCCCCGCTGCGACCCACCGGATCGGGACGGTCGGCGCGGCCCTGCCGGGCGTCGAGCTGCGGCTCGACGCCGACGGGGAGATCCTCGTCCGCGGACCCGTCGTCACGCGCGGCTACCGGGGCGAGCCCGAGAAGACCGCCGAGGCCTTCGACGACGGCTGGTTCCGGACCGGCGACGTCGGGGTGATCGCCGACGACGGAGCGGTCACGATCGTCGACCGCAAGAAGGAGCTGATCATCAACGCGGCCGGCAAGAACATGTCGCCCGCGAACATCGAGGGCGCGCTGAAGTCGGCGGGGCCGCTGATCGGGCAGGCGTGCGTCATCGGCGACGCCCGGCCGTACGTCGTCGCGCTGCTTGTGCTCGACCCCGACACGACGCCCGCCTGGGCCCGCGAGGCCGGTCTCGAGGACGCGTCGATGACCGAGCTGGCCACGAACCCGGTCGTGCTCGACGCCGTCGAGCGCGAGGTCCAGGCGGCGAACCGGAGGCTCGCACGGGTGGAGCAGATCAAGCGCTTTCACACCGTCGCCGACGAGTGGCTGCCCGGAGGCGTCGAGCTGACGCCCACCATGAAGCTGAAGCGCAAGCCGATCGCGACCCGCTACGCGGCCGAGATCGACGCGCTCTACCGGCCGTGACCGGTCCATCCCCGACGCGGGCCGGAGGACGAACCGCCGGCGTCGCCCACTGGAGCACCCCTTGAGACGCACGCTGTACGACGCCGACCACCTGGCGTTCGCGGAGTCCTTCCGCGCGTTCTCCGCCGCGGAGATCGCGCCCGGGTTCGCAGCATGGGAGGCCGACGGCCTCATCCCCCGCTCGTTCTTCCGGGCGGCCGGGCACCACGGCTTCCTGGCCTTCGAGATCGACGAGGACCTCGGTGGCGCCGGCGTCGAGGACTTCCGCTTCAACGCGGTCCTCAACGAGGAGCTGTATCGCGCAGGGTACGGCGGCGTCGGCAGCGCGATGACGCTGCACAACGACATCTGCCTGCCGTACCTGCTGCGCTACGCGAACGAGGAGCAGCGGGCGCGCTGGCTCCCGGGCGTGGCGTCGGGCGAGACGGTGCTGGCGATCGCCATGACCGAGCCCGGCACGGGCTCGGACCTCAGTGCGATCGCCACCACCGCCGTCCGCGACCGGGACCACTACGTGGTCAACGGTGCGAAGACGTTCATCACCAACGGGATCAACGCCGACCTGGTGGTCGTCGCCGTCCGCACGGACAGGGCGTCGCGGCACGGTGGGCTCTCGCTGCTCGTGATCGAGCGCGGGATGGAGGGCTTCGAACGGGGCCGCAAGCTCGACAAGATCGGCCTGCGCTCCGCGGACACCGCGGAGCTGTTCTTCTCGGACGTCCACGTGCCCGTCGAGAACCTCCTGGGGGACGAGGGCTCCGGCTTCTCGTCGCTCGTGGGAAACCTGCCGCGGGAGCGGCTGTCGATCGCGATCGCCGCTGTCGCCTCCGCCCGCGTGGCGCTCGAGCAGACCCTCGCGTACGTGAAGGAGCGCCACGCGTTCGGCCGTCCGATCGGCACCTTCCAGAACTCCCGCTTCGTGCTCGCCGAGGCCCGCACCGAGATCGAGCTCGCGCAGACCTACGTCGATCGCTGCATCCTGGCCCTCGGCGACGGTGGTCTCGAACCCGACGAGGCCGCGATGGCGAAGTGGTGGTGCTCCGAGATGCAGGGTCGGGTGACCGACCGCTGCCTGCAGCTCCACGGAGGCTACGGCTACACCACCGAGTACCCCGTGGCCCGCGCGTTCGAGGACGGGCGCGTCACGCGCATCTACGGCGGCACCACGGAGATCATGAAGGACATCGTCGGCCGCTCGATGGGGCTCTAGCACGCCGTCGGGCGGGCGCGGGGGCGTGGTGCGACGCCGATCCGACTTGTCCGCGCCCACAACACCCCGAGCGCGAGGATCCAGGAGCGGCGGGCTTCCCTAGGTTCGCTTCATGAACAGTGCCAACCGGGCTCCGTCTGACGCCCAGAACCGGCGGGTCCTCCGGTGGTGACGTCGATCGAGCACCCCTCGGCGCCGCACCGCGACGCCGCGCCGCTGCTGTCGATCGCGGGTCTGCGCAAGTCGTTCGGGTCGACGCCCGTGCTCCGCGGCATCGACTTCACCGCCCGCGCGGGCCAGGTCCACGGACTCCTCGGGACCAACGGCGCCGGCAAGTCGACCATGATCAAGGTCCTGGCCGGGCACCACGACGCCGATGCCGGGACGATCGATGTCCGCGACCATCGGCAGGTCGACAGCGTCGGCCGGATCGGCGTGGTCCACCAGGACCTCGCGCTCGTCGATGCGCTGACGGTCCGTGACAACTTCCACCTGTCGCGGCGGGGTGGCCTCACGCGGGCGGGCCTCGTCGATGTCCGGCGCGAGCGCGGGGCCGTGACGAACGCGCTGCGTGCGGTGAACCTCGACCTCGACCCCGAGACGCCGCTGTCGGAGCTGACGCTCGGGACGAAGTCGCTGCTGGCGGTCGCGCGGCTCCTGGCCAACGACGCGGACGTCCTGCTGCTCGACGAGGTCACGGCGGCGCTGACGCGCCGCGAGAGCTCCTGGCTGCTGACCGAGATGCGTCGGCTCGCCGACGAGGGGCGCGCGGTCATCGTCGTCTCGCACCGCCTGCACGAGATCGTGGAGTTCTGCGACGAGGTGACGCTGCTGCGCGACGGCTCGGTCGCGTACGCCGGCCCCACACCGGACCTGCGCGGACTCCACGCGATGTTCGAGAGCGGCGGAGCGCGCCCGGCCCGGGAGGCGGGCGCGGAGCCGCGGACCGGTCCGGTCGCGCTGCGTCTTGACACGGTCTCCCGCGGGGAGGTCGGCCCGATCGACCTGACCGTCCGCCGCGGCGAGGTCGTGTCCGTGGTCGGCGCGCTCTCGTCCGGCCTGTACGAGCTCGGGCATCTCGCGGCGGCGGCGACCAAGCCAGCCTCCGGGCGCCGCGCGCTCTCCGGCCGCGAGCCGGGGACGCCGGCGCGCTGCGGCTTCGTGCCCGAGGACCGCAAGGCCCTCGGGATCCTCCCGCGCCTCGACGTCGCGGCGAACCTGACGATCTCTGCGGAGCGACGCGTGTTTCCGCGCCTGTGGGCAGGGCCCGCCTCCGAGCGGCGCAGCGTGGACGTGGTCATGGACGACCTGTCCGTGCACCCGCGCGACCCGACGATGAAGATCGAGGATCTCAGCGGGGGCAACCAGCAGAAGGTCCTCATGGGCCGGACGCAGCTGCTCGATCCGGACCTGCTCGTCCTGTGCGAGCCGACCCGCGGCGTGGACGTCGGCACCCGGCACGCGATCTACGAGTACATCGAATCCGCGAGGGCGTCCGGCGCCGCGATCCTCGTCGTGACGATCGACGTCGACGACGCGCTGGCGGTCGCCGACCGCGTGGTCGTCATCGAGAGCGGCTCCATCACATCCACTCACCACCGCGACGAGGTCGATCCCGTCGCACTGCTCGAGAAGGTCTCCTGATCATGGCTTCCACCCAGAGCGCGCCGGTACCGACCGGATCCCCGGTCGCCGACGCACCTGTTCCCGACGAGCCCGCGAAGCGGCGGAGCGCGTTTCGCGTGGATCGCTACGCGACGCTGCTGTTCTTCGCCCTCTTCTTCGTCGTCGTCGGGATCTCGAAGGGCAGCGCGTTTTTGTCGTGGGACAACTTCTCGCTCGTCCTCGCCGACAACGCGAACGTCGCGATCCTCGCGGCCGCTGCGACGATCACCCTCGTCGCCGGGCAGTTCGACCTGTCCGTCGGCGCCGTGGCAGGCCTCTCGAGCGTCCTCGCCTCCCACTTCGTGATCGAGGCCGGCACGCCTCCGCTCGTCACGGTGCTCCTGATCCTCGCGCTCGGGGTCGCCGCCGGCCTGCTCAACGCGTTCCTCGTCGCCGTCGCGAACGTCAATGCCTTCGTGGCGACGCTCGGCACCGGGGGGCTCTTCAGCGGCGTCGCTCTGTGGGTCAGTGGTGGCGAGAGCATCTTCGGGGAGATGCCGAAGTCGTTCACCGACGCCGGGACCACGAGCCTGGCAGGGGTCCCGCTCCCGATCGTCTTCGTGATCGCCATCGGCCTCGGGCTGTGGACGCTGACGCGGCGCACCGTGGTCGGTCGGTTCTGGTACGCGGTGGGCGCCAACCCCGAGGCGTCCGGTCTCGCGGGCGTTCGCGTCCGCCGGGTCACGACGTACGCCTTCATCGCGACGAGCGTGCTGGCGGCGCTCGCCGGCCTCCTCGCCTCGGCGCGCTTCGGATCCGCCGACCCTGCAGCGGGACCGGACCTGCTGCTGCCCGCGTTCGCCGGCGCGTTCCTCGGCTCGGCGATCCTCTCCGACGGACGCTTCACCGTCGTCGGGTCGCTGCTTGCCGCGTCGTTGATCGTCCTGGCGACGAACGGCCTGGACGTCATGGGCGTCAACTTCGCGGTCAAGCCCATGTTCAACGGGGCGGTCCTCGTCGGCGCGGTCGCGCTCACGGAGTACCTCAGGCGCCGCTCGGGCCGGCGGTCGCTGATCCCGAAGGCGACATAGGGAGCGGTGGCGCCCACAGCGCCACCTCCACCGCCGCCGACCTCGGCGGGACCCGAAGCGGGTCGCCCGAGGCACGCGGCACGCGCACACCCGACGAGAGGGACCTCGAGATGAAGCTCGGACTGACCATGGGCTACTGGGGCATCGGCCCGACGCCCGCCGATCAGCTGCGACTCGTGCAGGAGGCCGAGCGTCTCGGCTACGACTCGGTATGGGCGGCCGAGGCCTACGGCTCCGATGCCGTCACGGTGCTTTCGTGGCTCGCGGCGCAGACGTCGACGATCCGGCTGGGCTCCGCGATCCTGCAGATGCCCGCCCGGACCCCGGCGATGACGGCGATGACCGCGGCGACGCTCGACCAGCTGTCCGGGGGGCGGGTGATCCTGGGCCTCGGGTCCTCCGGGCCCCAGGTCTCGGAGGGCTGGCACGGCGTCCCGTTCGCGCGGCAGCTGCAACGCACCCGCGAGTACACCGAGATCCTGCGGACGACGCTCCGGCGCGAGCGCCTGGAGTACGACGGAGAAGTCTTCCGGCTGCCGATTCCCGGAGGTCCCGGGAAGGCCCTGAAGCTCACGATCGCGCCGGTCCAGGAGCAGATCCCGATCTACCTCGCCGCGCTCGGCCCGAAGAACACCGCGCTCGCGGGGGAGATCATGGACGGGTGGATCCCCGTGCTCTTCAGCCCGGAGCACGTGGACGTCCTGCGCCCCCACCTCGCCGCGGGAGCCGCCCGGGCGGGCCGCGATCCGGACGCGGTGCGGATCGCCCCGATGGTCAACGTGGTCGTCACCGACGACCCGGCCGCCGGTCGTGACGTGCTTCGGCCGTTCCTCGCACTTTACCTCGGGGGCATGGGGTCGCGGAAGAACAACTTCTACGTCAATGTCGTCTCCGAGTACGGTTTCGCGGACGCGGCGCGCCGGGTCCAGGAGCTCTACCTCGAGGGCCGTACGGACGAGGCCGCGGCGGCGCTGCCCGACGACCTGATCGACGCCGTGTCGATCGTCGGACGGCCGGACGTGGTCCGCGACCGCCTGCGGGCGTTCGCCGCCGCCGGTGTCGACACCGTGATGTGCGCAGCCGTCGCTGCGACGAGCGTCGAGGAGAAGGTGGCGCAGCTGCGGCTCGTCCGGGAGCTCGCCGAGGATTTCGGATAGGTGAGGGCGTCGCGCCGAGCTGGAGACGACGACAGAACGGCGAGGACGCTCCCGACGCGGCCACCGAGGTCGGCTATACAAGGCGCATGACACCGATCGACAGCACAGACACGCGGCACGGGGGTGAGACGCATGGCCTCTGACACCGGCACGCTCGCGGCTCGCGGGACCCCGACGATCAAGACGGAGAGCATCGAGGGCAACGTCGTCGACGTGCGGACCCCGGACCAGATCCTCGGCCTCCTCGACATGGACCTCACCGAGGTCATCGTCCTGATCCACACCGCCGGCGCCTCGATGCTGGCGCCGGTGTTCGGGGATCTGCGTGGGGTGCTCTGCACCGTGGGAGGCCCCGGCGCCCACGTCGCGATCATCTCGCGCGAGTTCGGCGTGCCCTGCGTCGTGGCGCTGGACATCTTCGGCGAGGACATCGTCGGGCGTCGCGTCCGGGTCGAGCCGTCGGGAGAGGTCCACATCATCGGCGATTGACGGGTCGCCGCGGTGACCCGGGTGGGTGGTCCGCCGGGAACGCTCCCGGCGGACCACCCACCCCGTCCGGCAACCTCGCCGGGCAGCTCCGTAAAAGGCTACAAGCCACGTCGATCGACCTCCGACCGTCTTGGTCGTCGGCGAGTCTCAACGGGACCGACGGCGAGGAGCCGTCCGCGACCGTCGGCGCATTCCGTCGCCGGCGGCCACCAGGCACGAGCAGGAGCTCACGAGATGCTGACGCACGACGACGACGCGACGATCCACCAGGCGGGGGAGGTCCCCGAGTGGCGCGAGAGCTTCTACGTCAACTTCGCGGACACGGAGTCGCGGTTCTACGGCGCGGCGTGGCAGGGGCTGCGTCCGAACGTCGGCGTCGCCGAGGCCACGTTCCTGTTGTTCGACCGCAAGACCGCGCGCGTGCGCTCGGTCGACACCGCGCTCCAGGTCCCCGGGGACTCCGATCGACGGAGCCTCGGCAATCAGCGCTTCGAGTGCATCGACCCGTGGAGTCACTGGCGCGTGCACTACGAGGACGACGCGGCAAAGCTCCAGATCGACTGGCGCCAGACGACGGCGACGATCGATCACGACCCCACCGGCACGCCCGGCCAGGACGTCGACGGCGAGCTGCCCGAGGACGAGGCGAGCTTCTACCGGGTCGCGAAGCACTTCGAGGCGACCGGGACGATCGACTGCGTCGGCGAGATCGACGGGGAGCCGATCGCGTTCACGGGCTTCGGCACACGCGATCGGGCGTGGGGCCCTCGCAACTACGGCCTGCTGCGCTTCATGTGGTGGCAGACCGTCCAGTTCCCCGACGGGGACGCCGTGCACGTGATGCTGCTCCGCGACGCGGACGACGCCATCAACCTCTTCGGCATGCTCCATCGGGACGGGCGGTCCCTGCCCGCAACGATCGCCGAGGTCGACGTGGCCTACGACGACGCGGTGACGGGCGCCCCGGTCTCCGGGTCCCAGCGGTTCGTCGACGTCGAGGGCCGCGAGCTGGTCATCACCGGGATGGAGCCGATGCACGTCGCCCCGATGACGATCCTGGCCGACGGCACGGACGTCGTGCCGCGCCGCGTGGAGTCCCCCGACGAGAAGGTCTACTTCTGGACCTGGCAGCGCTTCGTGCGCTCCGACGGGGTGGTCGGACACGGCATGGTCGACCAGGCGTACTGGCAGGGGCTGCAGCAGAGCCGGTTCGCGTCGACTGCGGCGACGGGGCGGCTCTACGACTTCGGGCTCACCGAGGAGCCGGCACGATGACGACCGACGCACCGGGCGCGCAGGCGGTCGTGATCCCGACACCGGACGAGATCGAGGCGCTGAACTTCGCCGGCGTCCGCTCGCTGATGATCGGCCGGACGGCGCTCGAGGCCCCGCTGGTCGACGTGCCCGGCAAGATGATCCACGGCAGCTATGCGATGGCGCACGTGCTGCCCGACATCGCACGGACGATCGAGGATCGGATGCCTGCCGAGGAGCTCGGACGCCGGCTCAAGCAGACGAGCGTGCAGATGAGCGTCGGGCTCGGCGGACTGCTGTTCACGTACGTCCTCGGGCGACTGCAGCGCCACCTCGATGCCGGCTGGCCCGACGGCGGTCGCGTCGACGACGACGAGGGCGCGGCGTTCCTCTACACCTGGTGGGCCCGCGCGATGAGCACCTACCGCGAGGACGACGTGCTGTTGCCGACTGCCGACTCTCCCGGCTGGCCGATCCTCGCCCCGGACGCCGTGAAGGTCCTGGCCGACCAAGCGCTGGCCCGGGGACCGATCCAGGACGTGGACGGGGCCCGGCGCGCGATCGCTCAACTCGAGGCGTTCGTCTTCATGCTGCACGCCGACGCACGGGACGGCATCAACCATCACGGCCCGTACGACCTCGGTGACGGCCGCGTGCTGCTCGTCAAGGAGCACACCGACATCCAGAACCCGTACCTGCCCTGGGGGCCGGAGCACCACGCCCCGGTGTCCCGCATCGCGATCGCGCTGGTCCTCGAGAACGTGCAGATCGAGGTCGACCTCGTCGGTGGCCTCTCGGCATCACCGCAGAACTACCTCGCCAACTGCGTCGGGTTCGACGTCCTCGTCGACGACGACCTGCACTCGGTGTCCGAGGAAGAGTGGCACGAGATCGCGGCGAGCACCGGGCCCCTGAACCGCTCGCTCCTCAAGCGCTTCATGGGCTGGGACGCGCGGCAGAGAGCCGACCACGGAGCGGCGCAGTACGGCAACGTGACGCGGGGCTGGATGGAGACCGCCGGCTTCACGCAGGACGAGGTCAAGAAGATCGCGATCGAGCCGTTCGTCGCCGCCGGCGACCGCTACATCGACCGCATCGCCGCGGGCGATCATCCGCCGATCTTCGCGTTCGTCGTCAGCGACGACCCGAAGCTCGTGCCTATCCGGGCGTCGGCCTGATGCGGCGCCCCGTGATGGCGGTCCGGCAAAGATCCGGACCGCCACGACGCCCCGGACCTTGGGGAATCCTCCAAGCGTCCGGGCAACCGCCGTCCGGATTCCCGTCGCCCGGTCTGATGGAGACGGCAGCGGCGCCCGCCGCGTGCTGGGCGACGAGGAGCTGAGCTGCGCATGGTGAACATCGGGATCTTCCAGGTCGTCGCCGACCGCACCGCGGACCCGGCGATCGTGGCCAAGCGGGTGGAGGAGCTGGGCTTCCACTCCTACTGGCTCGGGGATCACACGATCTACCCCGTGGTCAACGAGGACCTCTACCCGCGGCTCGAGGAGGTCGAGGAACCGTCGTACCTCCCGTACATCGGCGACCCGCTGATGGCCCTCGCGCGCGCGGGAGCGGTCACCGATCGGATCAAGCTCGGGACGGCGATCTGCCTGGTCGCGGAGCGCAACCCCATCCTGCTCGCCAAGCAGGTGGCGACGCTCGACGATCACACCGGCGGTCGTGTCCTCCTCGGTGTCGGCGGCGGCTGGAACCGAGCGCAGTGCGAGATCCTGGGCGGGGACTTCGACCGGCGCTGGGCGCACGTCCGCGACCATGTGCACGCGATGAAGGCGCTGTGGACGGACGACCCCTCGAGCTACGAGGGGCGCTACGCGAGCTTCCCGCCCGTCCGGTGCTTCCCGAAGCCGGTCTCCTCCCCGCACCCGCCGATCCTGCTCGGGAGCAACGGCACGAGCACCTCGTTCAAGCGCGTCGCAGGATGGGGCGACGGGTGGATGCCCCACTCGATCGAGAGCGCCGAGTCCTACGCGGACGGGGTCGCGACGATCAGGGAGCTGGCCGGCGAGGCAGGCCGGGACGTGGATGCGCTGCAGTTCAGCGTCGTCGCCACGGAGGGGCAGTACCGGACCGCGGACGAGATCCTCGCGCTCGGGGCGGCGGGGGCGGACCGCGTCAACATCTGGCTCCTCGAGGCCGATCTCGACGGCATCCTGCGGGAGCTCGACGAGCTCGCGGTGGTCCAGCGCGACGTCACCGCGGCGACGCGCGCCTGAGCGTCGCACGGCGCGACGCCGGCGAGCGTCGACCGAGTGGTCTCGAAGCCCCCGACGGGCGCCGTCCGTCGCGCACGAGGTCGTTGTGCGCGGCGACAATCCGGTCCCGCGTGCTCGAGCTGGACGGCGGTCGCGGATACGTTGGATCCGACGGTCTGACGCACCGACGTCGCAGTCGGATGACGGGACCGCAGAAGCCCAGGCCTTGGCCACGAGAAGGGGAACCGGATGCTGCAGCACCACGACGACGACTCGATCCACACCGCGAGCGACGCGCCCACGTGGCGCGAGAGCTTCTACTGCAACTTCGCCGACACCGAGTCCCGGTACTACGGCGTCGCGTGGCAGGGGGTCCGCCCGAACCAGGAGGTCGCCGAGGCGGTCTTCGTGCTCTTCGATCGCGAGACCGCGCTGATCCGCTCGGTCCAGACCCAGCTGCCGGTCGCCGCGGACACCGACCGCAGGGCCGTCGGCAACCAGACGTTCACGTGCCACGAGCCGTGGCGCCACTGGTCGGTGACGTTCGACGACGGGACCTCCAACCTGACCGTCGACTGGCAGCAGCTCTCGGAGGTCTGCGACCACGACGCCACCGGAACGCCCGGCCGGCCGGTCGACCCGGACACCGTCGAGGCCCCGGACGAGGCGTCCTTCTACGGCGCGGCCAAGCACTTCGAGGCCACAGGCCGGATCGAGGCGTCGGGCGAGGTCGACGGACGACCGATCTCCTTCACGGGCTTCGGGACCCGCGACCGGGCCTGGGGCCCGCGCAACTGGGGGCTGCTCGGCTTCTGCTGGTGGCAGACCACCCAGTTCGCCGACGGCGACGCGGTGCACGCGCTCCTGCTCCAGGAGAAGGTCGGGGACGACATGAGCCTGTTCGGCATGCTCCACCGCGACGGCCGCACCCGGCCGGCGATGCTCCTCGAGTGCGAGATCGGCTACGACGGCGAGCCGGGTCCTCCGACGTCCGCCCGCCAGCGCTGGGTCGACGACGAGGGGCGCGAGCTGATCATCGAGAGCATGCAGCTCCTCGCGCACCAGCCGTTCGCGATCCTCGCGGACGGCCAGAACCTCGAGCCCCGGACGATCGAGACGCCTGAGGAGAACGCGTACTTCTGGACGTGGCAGCGGTTCGTGCGGGACGACGGCGTCGTGGGCCACGGGATGATCGACCAGGCCTGCTGGAGCGGGATGCAGCACACGACGTTCGCATCGACGGTGCCGACCGGCAAGCTCTACGACTACGGCGTCAGCCAGCACGCATGAGCACCGCCGACGTCCGCGCCACGGTGCTGGACCCGAACGAGATCGAGGCGCTCAACCTGGCGGGTGTCCGAACGCTCATGGGCGCTCGGACAGCGCTCGAGGCTCCGCTCCTCGACGTGCCGGGCAAGATGATCCACGGCAACTACGCCATGGCGCACACGCTGCCGTCGATCGCGCGCGCCATCGAGGAGCGCGTGCCGGCGGAGGAGCTCGGCCGTCGCCTGAAGCAGACGAGCGTGCAGATGAGCATCGGGCTCGGTGGACTCCTGTTCACGTACGTCCTCGGGCGGCTCCAGCGTCACCTCGACGCCGGCTGGCCGGATGGCGGGCGGGTCGACGACGACGAGGGCGCGGCGTTCGTCTACTCGTGGTGGGCACGCGCGATGCGCGAGTACCGGAACGACGGGCGGCTGCTCCCCGGGGGCGACGCACGGGGGTGGCCGATCCTGGGCGACGCAGACGTCAAGGAGCTCGCGGGCCTGGCCCTCGAGCGCGGACCGGTCCAGGACACCGCGGGCGCGCGCCGGTCGATCGCGCAGCTCGAGGCGTTCATCTTCATGCTCCACGCGGACGCACGGGACGGCATCAACCACCACGGTCCCTACGACCTGGGTGACGGCCGGATCCTCTTGGTGAAGGAGCACACCGACATCCAGAACCTCTACCTGCCCTGGGGCCCGGATCACCGGGCGTCGGAGTCGCGGGTCGTGCTCGCCTTGGTGCTGCAGGACGTCGACTGCCGCATCGACTTCGTCGGCGGGCTGCACATCGACGAGGACTACCTGAGCCGGTGCGTGGGCTTCGAGGTGCTCGTCGGCGACGACCTCCGCAGCGTCTCGGAGCAGGAGTGGCACGAGCTCGCGGAGAGCCTCGGACCGCTGAACCGCTCGCTGCTCAAGCACTACATGGGATGGGACGAGCGGCAGAAGGTCGACCACGGCGCGGTGCAGTACGGCAACGTCCTGCGCGGCTGGATGGAGACCGCCGGGTTCACCGAGGCGGAGACCCGCCGGATCGTGATCGACCCGATGGTCGCCGCGGGCGAGCGCTACACCGACCGGATCGTCGGCGGGGACTTCCCGCCGATCTGGGACTTCGTCGGCGGGGACTACCCGCCGGTGCCGTCGATCCGCACCTGAGCGGACCGCGGGCGGGCACCAGGAGGCCTTCCGGCGGCGCCTGTCGCCGGAAGAGACGTGGAGACGACGGAACGAGGATGGCTATGCGAGCGCTGCGCTTCCATGCGGCAATGGACTTCCGACTGGAGGAGGTGCCGGAACCGGCGCCCGGGCCGGGCGAGGTCAAGGTCGCGGTCCGGGCCTGCGGGGTCTGCGGATCCGACCTGCACGAGTACACGATGGGCCCCCTGCAGATCCCGAGACCGGAGTCGCCGCATCCGCGGACCGGCGTCGCGCTGCCCGTCACCCTCGGGCACGAGATGTCCGGGGTCGTGGCGGAGCTCGGCGCGGGGGTCGAGGGCTTCGCCGTCGGCGACCGCGTCGCGATGGAGCCGGTGACGTCGTGCGGGCGCTGTCGTCCCTGCCGGCGGGGCGACTACAACCTCTGCGACAGCGTCGCGTTCATGGGGTTGAGCGCACTCGGGGGCGGGTACGCCGACTTCCAGGTCTCGCCCGCGAACCTTGTGCACAAGCTGCCCGACTCCGTCCCGTTCGACGTGGGCGCCCTGGTGGAGCCGCTCTCGGTCGGCTGGTACGGCCTGCAGCGCGCAGGATTCGCGATCGGCCAGACGGCGCTCGTGACGGGCGCCGGACCCGTGGGGTCCGGGGTGGTGTCGTGCCTGCGCACCGCCGGTGCCGGCTGGGTCGGGGCGACGGACCTCGCGCCGGCCCGCCTCGCTCTCGCGACGGCGCTGGGGGCCGACGACGCATTCGACCCGAGGTCGACGGACGTCGTGGCCGCGATCGCGGAGCGAACGGACGGCGAGGGCGTCGACCTGGCGATCGACGCGACGGGAGCCCAGGCCGGCATCGACACCGCGCTGGCGTGCGTCCGGCGCGGCGGCACGGTACTGAGCCTCGGCGTCTTCGAGGAGCCGTCGACCATCGACCTGACGACGATGCTCGGCAAGGGCACGAGGCTCGTCCAGAGCCCGGCCTACGCGTGGACGTTCCCGGAGGTCATCGCCGCCCTCGCCCGGGGCGACCTCGCCACGGACGGGATGATCACCGCCCGGGTGCCCCTCGCGGACGCGGTCGACGGGGCGTTCGAGGAGCTGGTCCGCAACCGCGACGCCCACGTGAAGATCGTCATCGAGCCGTAGCCGCCCGGCGCGGGATCCGCGCGGCCGTCGTGCCGCCCTCGGGGGGCCATGAGCACTACCAAACGACACCGGGCCCTGATCGCATCCTCGCGCCTTCACGAGAACACACCAAAGACCGTAAGGGGGTGGAGGCGCGCGACCGCTCCCGCGCGCCTCCCGCGGCCTGTCGTGGGGCTCCGAGGCACCGCGTCGCGTCGTGCGACCGTGGCGCGGGAGGGCGGAAAGCGGTGGGATGTTGGACCGTTCTACAGGTGGCCTCCCGGGGTCTCGGACGGGTCGGCCGCAGGGGTAGGTTCGGGGCGATTCGACGGGTTGGTCTGCGTTCTCGCACACCGACTTCGATCGATTTCGCGTGGCCTCCGTTCCGGCCGCAGGATGTGGTCCGGAAGTGGTGGGGGACGACGCGGATGTGCGAGACCTACAGGAGAGAATCGAATGCGACGTTTGATCAGCATGGTGGTGCTCGGGGTGGTGTGCCTGTCGGGAGTGACGGCATGCGGTAGCGACTCCGACACGAAGGACGAGCCTGATGCACCCGCCGCGACGGCCGATGCAGGGGCCTCCTCCAAGGTGGTTGAGGACGCCAAGGCGAACCTGAAGACGCTGCTCGCGCCGGCCAAGCTGGAGGGCGACGCGCCCTTCAAGGCCAACAGCGGCAAGAAGCTGGGCGTCCTGAACTGCGGCGCGGCGATCCCGCTCTGCAACGTCATGGTCGACAACGCGAAGGAAGCGGCGGCCGCCCTTGGCTGGACGGTCGTGACGGTGGACGGGAAGCTCTCCCCCCAGGGGTGGAACACCGGGATGAAGCAGCTCATCGCGCAGAAGCCGGATCTGATCCTCAGCAACATCGCCCAGGACTCCGCGATTCCGCAGCCGCTCGCCGCCGCCGCCAAGGCGAAGATCCCGGTCGCCTGCGCATACTGCGCGAACACCTTCGACAAGCCGGTCGCCAATCCGGCACAGGCCAACGCGGACAACGACTACCGCGCGCAGGCCCAGGCGGCGGCGGACACGATCATCGCCCAGAGCGACGGCAAGGCCAGGGTGGCGGTCCTGTCGTTCAATCTCAACATCGCGCCCCGGACGCGCGTCGAGGCCTTCAAGAAGGCGATGAAGAAGTGTGCGGAGTGCGAGGTCGTCGCCTCGGAGGAGATCGGCGCCACCAGCGATCCGGCGGGAAAGACCCGGACGATCACCCGGGCCATCCTCTCCAAGTTCCCTGCCGGCGATCTCGACTGGATCGTCAGTCCGGCCGACAGCTACACGGTGGGGGTGACGCAGGCCGTCAAGCTCTCGCGTCGTGACGACGTGAAGGTGCTCGGCTACGACTGCAACCCGGATGCGGCCGTCGACGACGTGCGCACGGGTGCGAGCGAGGGCTGCATCGACAGCTCGGTGTACCCGTCGGTGTGGGCCGCGATCGACCAGCTCGCGCGGATCGATGCCGGGGTGCCGCACAAGAAGCTCGTGCCCCTGCCGTTCCAGATCGTCAGCAAGAACAACGCTCCGGCTGCCGGTAAGCCCGTCTTCTCCTTCGACTACAAGGGGTACTACAAGAACCTCTGGAAGGGCGAGTAGGCCACAGGAGCGGGCGGCGGGGCGCTGCGCCGGCGGTGCCGGCGCAGCGTCGCGCGCGTCCGCTCTTCCTCCGCCGCCGCGGGCCGCCCGCGGGCCGCCCGCGCGGGGTGGCGCCGCGAGAGCGGGACCGCCCGCTCCACCGGCCGCTCCGGCGACCCCTCGAGGACGCAGCGCGTGTGGACGCCCCGCCCCGAGGGTCCGGCGCCGCCCGGATCCGTCCCCTGCATCGCCGTCCCGGCGGCGGGCCCACCGACGAGATCCTCCGTCCCGGCGCTACGTCGTTCTTGGGGAAGCCGACAAGTGCCCAGGTCGCCGCCGGGGTGGGTTCCGCACCGAAATATGTTCGGCTCACTACTACGAGATAGCGACGTGACCACATGAGCGAGACCAACAGCAAGCAGCAGATCCGCCTCACTGACACTGCGATCAACGAGTGCCCGGTTGCGGCATACCGCGAGGTGCATCAGACGGGCGAGTCGATGCAGTACGAGGAGGACTTCGGGTGGGTCGTCTGGGGGGCCGGGGCGATCCGCACGATGTTCACGGACACCGCCCGGTTCTCGAGTGAGCTCTACGGACCCGAGGGTCCGCGGCACATGGGCGTGATGGGTGTGGACGCCGAGCCCTACAACGACGAGGTGCGGGACCTGCTGGCGCAGTACCAGCGCATGGACAACGCGCTCTTCTGCGCCGACCCGCCGGTCCACAGCCGGCACCGCGCGATCGCCCGGAAGGCGCTGGGGCCCAAGTGGGTCCGCTCCATCGAGCCCGACATCCGCGCGTTCGCGGAGGAGACCGCCGATCGCTTCGTCGCCGACGGCCGGTGCGAGCTGATCTCGCAGTACGCGGTCCCGATCCCGCTCACCGTCATCGCGGACAAGCTCGGCATCCCGCGGGAGATCCACCCGGACCTCCGCCGGTGGTCCGACGAGATGATCATCGGCAGCATGGAGGTGCTCAAGAACGAGAAGCGCGTGGTGATCGCCCACGCCGTCCTCGAGTACCAGGCGTACATGATGGAGCGGATCACGGAGCGTCGCGAGACGCCGCAGAACGACCTCCTGAGCGAGCTGGTGCACCTGCGCGTCGCCGACGGCGAGGACGGGGTGACGGACGACCGGCCGCTGACGGACGCCGAGCTGCTCACCATCGTCGAGCAGATCTTCACGGCCGGGAACGAGACGACGGCCAACCTCATCGGCAACGCCATGGTGCTCCTCGCCCGCAACCCGGAGCTCATGGAGCGTATCCGGGGGGACTTCTCGCTGATCCCGGCGTTCCTGGAGGAGGTGCTGAGGACCGAGGCTCCGCAGCGCATCACGGCGCGGCTGGTCCACGAGCGCCTGGATCTCGGAGGCGGAAAGGTGGCGGAGCCCGGCGAGGTCGTGATCGCCCATCTCGGCGCGGCCAACTACGACGGCGCCGAGTTCGAGTGCCCGTTCGACTTCGACATGGACGACACGAAGGGCCGCCACCTCGCGTTCGGCCACGGTCCCCACTTCTGCCCGGGCGCCGAGCTCGCGCGCACGGAGGCCCGGATCGCTCTTGAGGTGCTCCTCGAGCGGATCGAGGACGTGGCGTTGGTCGACGACGCCGGCCTCACGCGCGTCCCGGTGTACTCGCTGCTGGGGTGGGAGAGGATCGATCTGACCTTCAGGTCCGTCGCCTAGGCGCGCCGGCGGGCGAGCGTGGTCCGGCGGGGCACCGGGGGCGCTCAGATCGCTCACGCCTGTCAGTTCCGAAGAGCGGCGTGCACGACCACGCCGACGGACGATGGCGATAGGGCCGGACCGGCCGCACCCGGATCCGACGAACGAGGCGCGCACGCGCCGGGCGGGGAAGGTCGGCTCCTCGTCCTGGGACACGGCCGACAGCAGACCAACGAGGAGACCGAACATGCAGGCCCTTCGATTCCACGGAGCTCAGGACATCCGGCTCGACGACGTCGCCGAGCCGCAGACGCAGGCGGGACAGGTGAAGATCAAGGTGCACTGGTGCGGGATCTGTGGATCGGACCTCCACGAGTACCTCGCGGGTCCGATCATGACCCCGACGCCCGACGCCCCGCACCCGCTGACCGGGGAGTCGATGCCCCTGACCATGGGACACGAGTTCGCGGGCGAGATCGTCGAGGTGGGCGACGGGGTCGAGGGACTCGCGATCGCCGACCTCGTCGCCGTCGAGCCGCTGCTCTTCTGCGGCGAGTGCGAGCTCTGTCGCGCGGGCGACTACAACTTGTGCCCGAAGTTCGGTGCGATCGGCGTCGTCGGTGGCGGGGGCGCGTTCGCCGAGTTCATCACGGTCCCCGTGCATCTCGTCCACCCGCTGCCCGAAGGTGTCACCACCGAGCAGGCCGCCGTGGCGGAGCCGGTGTGCGTGGGGTGGCACGCCGTTGGCCGGAGCGGGCTGCGGGATGGCGGCTCCGCCCTGGTGATCGGCGCGGGGCCGATCGGGCTGGCGACGCTGATCGCGCTGAAGGCGCGTGGAGCAGGGTTCGTCGCCGTCGCCGATCGGTCGACCGGAGCGCGGCGTGACGCGGCGCTGGCGTTGGGCGCGGACCTCTTCGTCGACGCGTCGAGCGAGTCGATCGGCGACGCGATCCGAGCGGCGACCGGCGGCCTGGGACCGGACGTCGTCTTCGAGGTCGCCGGCGCGCAGGCGGCGTTCGACGACGCGGTCGACGCGGTGCGGCCCAAGGGGCGCATCGTCAGTCTGGCGGTCTGGGAGAAGGACGTGCGCATCGACCTCAACCGACTCCTCCTCAAGGAGGTGGAGATCGTCCTGAGCCTGGCCTACGCCAACGAGTACCGGGTGGTGCTCGACGCCATCGCCGACGGTCGGATCTCGAACCTCGACGCGATGGTCACCGGGCGCATCCCGCTCGGAGAGGTCGTGGAGGGCGGATTCGAGACCCTGATCGAGCATCGGGACGATCACGTGAAGATCCTGGTCCATCCGTAGCGCGGGCCGGTCGCGTGGGGTGCCGCCGGGCGCGCCGGCCGCGACGTTCGTCGCGATGTGGATCGCGAGGACGACCATCACGAGCAGCGACGCCGACCGGTGCAGGTGGTCGACGACGA